>JBJMTY010000001.1:0-3037 GCA_045811445.1 Allosphingosinicella sp.
CACCCACGAAGTCGCGGTGACCATCGAGGAAGCCGCGATCGGCGGCCTCGGCGCCCATGTCCTCACCCTGGCGAGCGACCAGGGCCTCACCGATTCCGGCCTCAAGCTGCGCACCCTGCGCCTGCCCGACCGCTTCCAGGACCATGACAAGCCGGAGAAGCAATATGAGGAAGCCGGCCTCGACGCCGCCGGGATCGTCGACACCGTCCTCAAGGCGCTCCGCCACAACAGCGCGGGCGTGATCGAGGGCGCGCGCGCCTGACCTTCCGAAAGCAAAGAAGCCGCCGGGGGGGACCGGCGGCTTCAGCTTGGCTCGGCCATCCGGGCGGCGCTCAGAGGAGCACCGTCGCGACGACGAGCATCTGGACGGCCAGGGCCACGAGCCCCGCCGCCGCGCTCTCGAAGATGCGCATTTCATGTCCTTCTTCAGTGACGCGGGAACGTTCCGCCCCCGCACCGCCCTCGTAAGGCGACCGGCGCCAATCTCCACTGCAAAGATAGACATTTTGAGTGCACGATTTGCACCCAACCGTACAAAATGGCCCACTCTCGCGCCATGGGAGGCGGGCGTGTACGGTTCACGCCCAGGCGCGAAGGCGCCGCCTCCGTTCGATGCGGAAAACGGAACAGCGAATGAAGCACCGCGCCGATCAATTGCTGGTGGACCGCGGCCTGGTGGAGAGTCGGGCGAAGGCGCAGGCCCTTATCCTGGCCGGTTTGGTCTTTTCCGGCGAGCGCAAGATCGACAAGGCGGGGCACAGCCTGGCCGAGGACGCGCCGCTCGAGGTCAGGGGCAAGGCGCATCCCTGGATGTCGCGTGGCGGGGTGAAGCTCGCCCACGCGCTCGATCATTTCGGGTGGGACGTGGCGGGAGCGGTGGCGCTCGACGTCGGCTCGTCGACCGGCGGCTTCACCGACGTGCTGCTGCAAAAGGGCGCCGCCAAGGTGTTCGCAGTGGATGTCGGCACCAACCAGCTCGCCTGGTCGCTCCGCCAGGACCCGCGCGTCGTCGTCCACGAGCGGACCAACGCGCGCTACCTGACCGACGCCGTCGTCACCGAGCCACCGGACGTGATCGTCTGCGACGCGAGCTTCATCTCGCTCGCAAAGGTGCTCGACACGGCGCTCGACCTCGCGGCGTCGGGCGCGCGGCTGGTCGCCCTCGTCAAGCCGCAGTTCGAGGCGGAGCGCGGCGAGATCGGCAAGGGCGGCGTCGTCCGCGATCCGGCCGTTCACGAGCGGGTCTGCGCGGCCGCGGCGGACTGGGTGCGGTCGAAGGGCTGGCAGGTGGTGGGGGTCGAGCGCAGCCCGATCACCGGGCCTGAAGGCAATGTCGAGTTCCTGCTCGCCGCGCGAAAGGCTTGATCCCGAGGCGGCGCGGCGAGTAGCGCGGACGCCATGACCGCCCTCGCCTCCCGCTCGCAGCTCCGCATGAGCTTTCTACGCTGGGCGCTGGTGACGGTGCCCGCCATCCTCCTCCTCGGCACGCTCTCCGGCGTCGCGGCCGGCTCGGGCTACGGCAATCCCTGGTTCGACGCGCTCGCCAAGCCGTCCTTCATGCCCCCCGGTTGGGCCTTTCCGCTCGCCTGGACCATGCTCTACGTGCTGATGGGCCTGGCGCTCGCCCTCATCCTCCACGCGCGCGGCGCGCGGGGGCGGCCGCTCGCGCTCGGCCTGTTCTTCCTCCAGCTCGCGCTGAACTACAGCTGGTCGCCCATTTTCTTCGCGCTGCACAAGGTCGGCCTCGCTCTGGCGGTCATCGCCGCCATGTTCCTCGCCGCCGCGGCGACGGCATGGCTTTTCTACCGGATCCGACGGAGGGCAGGGCTCCTGCTCCTCCCTTACCTCGCCTGGCTCTGCCTCGCCGCCGCGCTCAATTACCAGATCGGCCGCTTGAACCCGGACGCCGAGACCCTTGTCCCCGGCGGCGCCAGCACCGATATCGCGCTCTAGACCAGGAGCTAGAAACGCCATGCAATCCGAAAACCGGCTGTTCGACGATTTCGTGAAGGTGATGAACGGCGCCGCCGGCACGCTCGCCGGCATGACCCGCGAGGCGGAAGGCGCGTTCCGCGAGCGCATGCGCGAGTGGATCGGCGGGCTCGACATGGTGAGCCGCGAGGAGTTCGAGGCGGTGAAAGCGATCGCCGTCGCCGCCCGCGAGGAAAACCAGGCGCTCGCGGCGCGGCTCGCCAAGCTCGAGGTCGCCGCCCCCGCTCCCGCGCCGAAGCCGAAGAAATCCACAACTTCTTCCGCGGAGCAGGCGTAATCCACAACATATTGCCCCGCTTTCCGTCCGCCGCCCTTGCGCGCCAAGCGCGCGGCGGGCAGATTCGGCTTGAACAAAAGTGGGCCGTAACCGGATGATGGACGTGGATGAGTTCGAGCTTGAGCGCGACACCAGCGCGCCCATCGACATGCTCGAACATTATTTCTCCGCCCACAATTGGGCCTATGAACGCAGCGGCGAGGAAGAGATCGTCGCCAACTTCCAGGGCAGCTGGGCGCAATACGAGCTGCGCGCGATCTGGCGGGACGAGGACAACGTCCTCCAGTTCCTGGCGCTGCCCGACATCCGCGTCGCCTCCGACAAGCGCGCCGCCGTCTACGAGACGATCGGCCTCATCAACGAGCAATTGTGGCTCGGCCATTTCGAGCTGTGGGCGAATAGCGGGCTGGTCCTGTTCCGCCACGCCACCCTGCTCGAGGGCGAGGAGCGCGGCACGCTGACGCTCCCCCATGCCGAGACCCTGGTCGAAGCCGCGATCGAGGAATGCGAGCGCTTCTATCCGGTCTTCCAGTTCGTGCTGTGGGCCGGCAAGACTCCCCAGGAAGCCATCGCCGCGGCGCTCATCGAGACCCAGGGCGAAGCGTGAGGCGACGCCCGTCGGCCGCTTGATTCGCGCCGGCCGATCGGGAAGAGCCTCCCCATGACCCTTATTCTACCGGGGCCCCTTCTCCTCGTCGGTTGCGGCAACATGGCCGGGGCGATGCTGGCGGGCTGGCTGGAGGCGGGGGCGGACCCCGCCCAGATCAC
>JBJMTY010000002.1:0-2481 GCA_045811445.1 Allosphingosinicella sp.
AACAAGGCGGCGATGAGCGGCTGGTCGGGCGCGCGGGCGATCGCCTCGCGCAGCGACCCGAGCGCGTCGGCGGGCCGCCCGGATTCGAGCAGGACCTGGCCCTTGAGCTCGAGATAGAAGGGATCGTGCGGCCGGTCGCGCAGCAGGCCGTCGACCTCGGCCAGCGCCCGCTCGGGATAGGCGCTCTTGTGCCAGGCGTAGGCGCGCGCATAGCGCGCCGGCTCGCTCTTGTCGGCCGGCGGATAGAGGACGAGGGTGCGGGCGGGGTCGTTGACGAAGCCGTTCAGCTTGGCCTTGACCCGCTGGAACCGTGCCTCGAGCGCCGGATCGGTCGGCGCGTTCCAGGCCGGGGAGGCCTTCAGCACATGCTCGAGCGCGGCGATCCGCTCCTGGTTCAGGGGGTGGGTGCGGGCGTAGCTGTCTTCCTGGGGAATGGCGTAGCGATATTCCTGATTCTGTATCTTGCCGAAGAATTGCAGCAGACCCTTGCCGCTGACGCCGGCCTTGTTGAGGAAGGTGGCGCCGGCCTGGTCGGCAGAGCTTTCCTGGGTGCGGGTGAAGGCGAGGAACTTGCCCATCGCCGCCTGCTGGCCGGCCATCATGATGCCCGCGCCGGCATCGCCCGCTCCCGCCGCCATCGCCGCCGCGCCGAGCAGCAGCGAGAGCAGCATGATGCCGGTGGCGACCTTGGCGCCTTCCTGCATGCGGATGACGTGGCCGCCGGTGATGTGGCCGAGCTCGTGGGCGACGACGCCCTGAACCTGATTGACGTTGTCGGCCGCCGCGAGGAGGCCGGAATGGATGTAGACGGTCTGGCCGCCGACCACGAAGGCGTTGATCGAGGCATCGTGGAGGAGGACGATCTGGACGTTCTCGGGCCTGAGCCCGGCGGCGGCGATGATCGGCCGCTCCATGTCCTTGAACAATTGCTCGGTCTCGGCGTCGCGCAGGATCGACTGCGCCATCGCCGGGCGGGCGGTCAGCGCGAAGCTCAGCACCAGGAAGAGCGCCAGCCGGACCAAGGCCCGGCCGAGCCCCCGGCGGGCGCGGATCGCGTCAGCCATGCCGCGCTTTTCCGGGTTGCGGCCTGAACCGGGCATGAGCGAGCGCGCCGTGGCGCGCCCGCCCATGGCCCGGCCCCAGGTCACGCGCCGAAGGTGCGCTGCCACCAGCCGCGCCGCGGTCCGCCCTCGTCGTCGGCATCGCCGCCCTCCGCGCCTTCATCGGCGGCCGGGGCCTTGGCCAGAGCCGCATCGTTGGCGGCCGCGGGCGCGGCCGGCGAAGCGGCTTCCTCGGCCGCTTCGGGAGGCGCGGCGTCGGCTTTCTTGCGGCGGGTGCGCTTCGGCTTGGCCGGAGGCGCTTCCGCCTCGGGCTCCGGAGCCGGCTCGGGGGCCGGCGCGGGCTCGGGCTCGGACGCCTGGGCCGGCGCCGCTTCGACAGGCGCCGCTTCCACGGCGTCGCCGGCCTTGCGGCGGGCGCGGGGGCGGCGGCGGGCCTTGCGGGGCTCCTCCTCGCCCTCGGCGGTGGGCTCGGCGACGGACGCGGGAGAGGGCTCCGCAGAAACCTCGTCATGAACCGGCTCGGCCGGGACATCGCCCATGGCCGGCGTGCCGACCTCGGCTTCCGTGCCGGCTACAGCCTCGCCGCCCTCACCCTGCTCCTCGCCTTCGCCGGGCCTGCGACGACCGCCGCGGCGGCCGCGGCGACGGCGGCGCTTGCGGCCGCGCTCGGCTTCCTCGTCGTCGCGGCGGGAAGGCGCCGACGCAGGCGCCGGACGGCGGCCGCCGGCGCGGCGCGGCGCTTCGACTTCCTCGTCTTCATGCTCGTCCTCGTCGGCCTCGGGCTCCGCCTCGTCCTCCTCGGCCTCGTCATAGACCTCGTCCTCCTCCGGCTCGGCGGCGGGCGCCTCGACGCGGGGGCGGACCGTCGGCGGCGGGCCGAGCGATTCGACGGCCATCTTGGCGCCTTCGAAGCTTTCCTCGATCAGCACTTCGATCTGGACGCCGTAGCGGGCCTCGATCTCGCCGATCTCGGCGCGCTTGCGGTTGAGCACGTAGACCGCCGCCTCGCGTCCGGCGCGAAGCACGATGCGGCTGCCGCGGCCGCGGGCCGCCTCGTCCTCCAGCATGCGCAGCGCCGACAGGCCCGACGAGGCCGCCGTGCGCATCAGGCCGGTGCCCTCGCAATGCTGGCAAGGCTTGGTGGAAGCTTCGAGCACGCCCGTCCTGAGGCGCTGGCGGCTCATCTCCATCAAGCCGAACGAGGAGATGCGGCCGACCTGGATGCGGGCGCGATCGTTCTTCAGCGCCTCCTTCATCGCCTTCTCGACCTTGCGGATATGGCCGTTCGATTCCATGTCGATGAAGTCGATGACGACGAGCCCCGCCATATCGCGCTGCCGGTGCTGGCGGGCGATCTCGTTGGCGGCCTCGATGTTGGTCGCGTAGGCGGTCTGCTCGATATTGTGCTCGCGGGTCGAGC
>JBJMTY010000003.1:0-3390 GCA_045811445.1 Allosphingosinicella sp.
ACCTTCTCGCCGAGCGTGCCGGCGACGAGCGGGGCGGCGATGACGCTGACGTTGATGAAGATGTAGAAGATCTGGAAGGCCATGGCGCGGCGCAGGTCGTTCTGGGCGTAGAGGCCGCCGACCTGGCTGGCGATATTGCCCTTGAAGCAGCCGACGCCGAGCACGAGGCTGAGCAGCGCGAACAGGAAGGCCGGCTCGAACGCCATCAGGAAGTGGCCGAGCGACATCAGGACGGCGCCGATCGTCATCGTGAGGCGGCGCCCGAGCAGCCCGTCGGCGAGCATGCCGCCGAAGATCGGCGTGAAATAGACGAAAGCGGCGTAGGTGCCGAAGATCGCCGACGAGAGCGGCTGGACGGCGAGATCGCCGTAAAGGTGCCGCACCGCGCCGAAGCCGACGATATTCTCGACATGGCCGGGGAGCAGCAGCCTTTTCACCATGTAGAGGACGAGCAGCGACTGCATCGAATAATAAGAGAAACGCTCGCACGCCTCGGCGAAGCAGAGATAGCCGAGCCCCTTGGGGTGGCCGACGAAGGCGCGGTCGTGGGCGGGGGCCGGGGCGGGGACGGGCGCCTCGAAATCGGGCGTGGCTTCGGCGACGGTCATGGCCGAAAGCTAGACGATCCGGGAGCGCGCACCAGTGGAAAGTTTCGCGCCTTCATGCTTAGCGGTTGCGCGAACGACAAGGGAGAGACGGATGCGCCTGATCCTCGCCGCCGCGGCCGCCGCGGCCCTCGCGCTCGCGGCGCCCGCCGCCGCCGCGCCGGCCGACGACCTCAAGGCTTTGATGAGCGACTATTATGCCTGGGCGCTCAAGGAGAGCCCGGTGACGGCGACGAGCCTGGGCGTGCGCGACTATGACGAAAGGATCGAGGACATCAGCCTCGCCGCCTCCGACCGGCGGGCCAGGGACGCGGCGGCCTTCCTGGCGCGGCTCGAGGCGATCCCCGACGGCGCTCTGTCGGCCGCCGACCGCGCCAATAGGGGCATATTGCGGCGCACCTTGCGCGGCATCGTCGAGGGCAATCGCTTTCCGCAGCGGGTGATGCTGTTCACCACTTATTATGGCTGGCATCAGGGCTTCGCGGGCATGGCCGACAACCTCCCCTTCCGCACCCGCCACGATTATGAGAGCTATCTCGCCCGGCTCAATCAATATCCCGCCCTCAACGACACCGCGCTGGCGATCACCGGGCAAGCGGTGAAGGGCGGCTACACTCTGCCCTGCTCGGTGCTCTCCAATTACGAGCGGACCATCTCGGGCGTGATCGCCGCCGACCCCCTCCAGTCGCGCTTCTACGAGCCCTTCACCCGGCCTCGGCCGGCCGACATGGACGAAGCGGGCTGGGCCGACCTCCAGGCGCGGGCCAGAAAGGCGATCGTCGAGGTGCTGAACCCGGCTTACGCCAAGCATCTCGCTTTCTACCGCAATACCTATTTGCCGCATTGCGCCAAGGCGGACGGCATCTCGGCCCAGCCGGGCGGCGCGGCCTATTACGCCTTCCGGGTGCGCGAGGAGACGACGACCGACCTCAGCCCCGAGCAGATCCACCGGATCGGACTGGCGGAGATCGCGCGGATCACCGCCGAGATGGACCAGGTGGCGAAGCAGGCCGGCTTCGCCACCCGCCAGGCGTTCATCGCCGAGCTGAGGTCCAATCCCGCTTATTATGCCAAAACGCCGCAGGAGCTGCTGGCGCAGGCGGCGCTGGTCGCCAAGACGATCGACGGCAAGATGCCGACTTTGTTCGGCCGGCTGCCGCGCCTGCCCTACGGCATCCGCCCGATCCCGGCCGAGACGGCGGAAGGGACGACGACGGCTTATTATGGCGGCGGATCGCCGCAGAGCGGCATCGCCGGAACCTATTGGGTCAACACCTCGAAGCTGTCGCAACGGCCGTTCTGGGAGCTGCCGGCGCTGACCGCGCACGAAGCGGTGCCCGGCCACCACAACCAGATCGCGCTGCAGCAGGAGCTCGATCTGCCGCCGTTCCGCCGCGACCTTACCTCGTTCACTGCCTTCACCGAGGGCTGGGCGCTCTACGCGGAGAGCCTGGGCGAGGCGATGGGCCTCTACGACACGCCGGCCAAGAAGATGGGCCAGCTCTCCTACCAGGCCTGGCGGGCGGCGCGGCTGGTGGTCGACACCGGCATCCATTCGCAGGGCTGGACCAAGGCGCGAGCGGTGCAGTTCATGCGCGACAATACGGCGCTGTCCGACGCCAATATCGACGCCGAGGTCAACCGCTACATCAGCTGGCCGGGCCAGGCGCTCGCCTACAAACTGGGCGAGCTCAAGATCCGCGAGCTGCGGGCGCGGGCGGAGCGGGAGCTGGGGCCGAAATTCGACCTGCGCCGCTTCCACGACGCGGTGCTGGGCCAGGGCTCGGTGCCGCTAGACGTGCTCGAGGCGCAGATCATGGACTGGATCGCGGCGGAGAAAGCGCGGGGGTAGGCGTCATTCCGGCGGAGGCCGGAAGCCGTGAACAGGGCCGTGCGAGGCTTCACGCGGCGGTGTTCATGGATGCCGGATCAAGTCCGGCATGACGACCGCCCCGATCACTTGTCGGGGGCGGATTCTTCGCCGCTGCGGGGGTTCTGGCGGTCCTTGCGCCAGGCGCGGACCATGCGGTTGTAGCAGCCGGTGAAGCCGCCGGGGCCGGTGGTCGAGCAGCTCTCGGCGCCCGAGCGGCCGACATATTCGAGGCTCTCGGCGCGGTCGGCCCAGCTCTGCGTCCCGCCGTTTCCGCGGTCGCGCAGCTCCTTGGGGATGCGATAGCGTTCGCGCTCGGGACGGCGGGCGCAGATCACCACTTCCTGGCCGTCGGAGCTGCTCGGGCAGGGGTCGTTGCCGTAGACGATGACCTTGGCGATGCGGTCCGACTGGGCGGCGGCGGGGGCGGCGGAGAGCGCCGCGAGAGCCGCGGCGCCGGTCAGCGCGGCGGCGGCAAGGACGGCTTTCATCGTGCGGCTCTCCTCGATTTTCACGTCAGATCCTCTTCGACAGAGTGATGGCGAGACGACAGCCGAGACGGATGGCGCCTGACAATAGGGGATAACCGAAAGTTTGCTCGGCGCCTTCCGCCAGCGCGGTGTCGCGATGCTCGAGCTCCTCGGCCTGGAAGCGCGAGATGGTGGCGGAAAGATCGGGCTCCTCGCCGCCGAGCGCGCCGACCTGATGGCCGTAATGGCGATCGATCTCGGTCTCGACCGCGGCGGTGCAGGCCATGGCGGCGCCGGGGCTCATCAAGGCGGTGGCGGCGCCGAGCGCGTAGCCGGCGACGTGCCAGATCGGCTGGAGCAAGGTGGGGCGGACGCCGCGCTCGACCATCATCGCGTCGAAGGTCCTGAGGTGGCGCTGCTCCTGGCTCTGCATGCGGGCGACGAG
>JBJMTY010000004.1:0-6565 GCA_045811445.1 Allosphingosinicella sp.
CGACTTCTACCGCGACAACAAATTGGTCCGGGCGGGCGAGATCGTCGTCGACGGGACGCCGATCGACATCCACTCCGTCCGCACGCCGACCTACGTCCAGGCCGGCCGCGAGGACCATATCGCGCCGGCCAAAAGCGTCTGGAAGATCACCCATTATTTCCAGGGCCCGCTGCGCTTCGTGCTGGCCGGGAGCGGCCACATCGCCGGCGTCGTCAACCCGCCCGAGGCCCAGAAATACCAATATTGGACCAACGAGGCCAAGGCCGCGACCCTCGACGAGTTCGTCGCCGGCGCCGCCGAGCACAAGGGCAGCTGGTGGCCCGATTGGCGCGCCTGGCTGGAGAGCCTGTCGCCCAACAAGGTCCCCGCGCAAGGCCCCCGCATCCCCGGCCAGGGCAAGCTCAAGGCGCTCGAAGACGCGCCGGGCAGCTATGTCAGGGCGCGGTGACATTTCCGTCACCCCGGACTTGATCCGGGGTCCACCTTCTTACGGCGTCGATGAAGGGACAGGTGGATGCCGGATCAAGTCCGGCATGACGAGCCTGGGAGTTCGCCCCCGGCCCCCCTCACCTGCACTGGGCGCGGTGGAGGAGCTTGTGGTCGGCGAGGACGAGCGCGACCATCGCTTCCACCACCGGCGCGCCGCGTATCCCGACGCAGGGGTCGTGCCGCCCTTTGACGCCGAGCGCGGCGACCGACGAGGTCGGCTTGAAGGCGGCGCGGACGCGGATCGGCTCCCCGGTCGAAATCCCGCCGGTGATGCCGCCGGCCAGCGCCGGGTCGGCATTGTCCTCGCCGCGGAGGCGCGCCGCCTCGAAGCCGGCGCCGATCTCGACCGCCTTGACCGCGTTGATCGACATCAGCGCGCCGGCCAGCTCGGCGTCGAGCTTGGCGTAGACCGGCGCCCCCCACCCGGCCGGCACGCCCTCGGCGACGCACTCGATCACGGCGCCGAGCGAGCTCCCCGCCGCCCGCGCCGCGTCGAGCAGCCCCTGCCACCCCGCTTCCTCGGCCGAGCCGCCGATCTCGGCGATGCGGGCGGCGATGCGGACTTCCGGAACGACCAGCCGCGCCACCGCCCCGGCGGCGACCCGCATGGCCGTCTCGCGCGCCGAGGCCCGCCCTCCCCCGCGCGGGTCGCGCAGGCCGTATTTCGCCTGATAGGCGGCGTCGGCATGGCCGGCGCGGGGCGGCATGTCGGCATAATCGCGCGACCGGGCGTCGACATTGTCGATGACGAGGCTGATCGGCGTCCCGGTCGTGCGGCCCTCATAGGTTCCGGAGAGGATGCGGACGCGGTCGGGCTCCTGGCGCGGCGAGGTGTTGGCCGACAGGCCCGGCCGCCGCGCGTCGAGCCAGTGCTGAATGTCGTCTTCGCTCAGCGCCAGCCCCGGCGGGCACCCGTCGACCACCACGCCGATCGCCGGCCCGTGGCTCTCCCCCCAGGTCGTGAAGCGGAAGATATGGCCGAAGGTGTTGTGGCTCACGCGGCGCGAGAACGCGCCCGGGTCATGTCACCGCGACCCCCGAGAATACCGGCGATGGAGATATCCTCATCCAGCTCGTCCCAATGCAAACCGGATGGACTTATCCACGCTTGAGCGCGTCCCTCGGCGGAGGCGTGTAGCAATCGCGGATACCAGGCAAGCGGGACGCCCAGAATGCGTCCATCGTCCAGATGGACCCACATCTGAACGTCGTCGAATTCGACTCTAGTCGCCTGAACCGAAGTGCTCATTCCACGCGCTCTCAATTTCTACCCGACGGTGCTCAACGAGACGAATGATCCAGCCTTGCGTCTGGCCATCGAAGCCATGGCTATACGCAAACGTGATCTCAGGGTACAGCCAGAGCTTCGCATCGCCCACGCCGCGCTTGGCAACGTGCACGTGGATCGGCTCGCGCGGATCGCCCTCGCTGGAATAGAAGTGGAACTTGAAGCCGCGCTCCCAGAACACCGCGGGCATTACGGCTTCCTCAGCGTGTCGGCGGCGGCCAACCGGCCCGTCTCATCCCGGAAGAACCAAAAAAGCCATCCATTTACCTGATGGTTGGTGATCGCCGCTCCTGCCGGGGACAAGCCCGAGTAGATCGTGCCGTTATACTCGATCCCTCGAGGCGTGATCGTCGCTTCGACGATTCGACCGTCGCGGAAGCGGTGCTCGAGCCTGGTTCCGACACGGAAGCGAACGCCTTCGGTCTCCCAATAATCCTCGAACCCCGGGCTGGGGCCATCATCCAGCTTGAGCAGCTTACGAATGACGTCTCCTTCCGACTCGGATTCACTCGCCCGCAACCGGGTGATCTCCTTCCAGCTCGCAAAATCCACGTCGATCATCGGCATTAAGGCCTCCATCACGAATTAGACGGAAACCTCTGCCACAGTGCCTAACACTCTACAAGAGTGAAATACTCTCAGACAACGCTGATGTCCGGCGCGTCTTCGGCTTTCATGCCGATGACGTTGTAGCCGGCATCGACATGGTGGACCTCGCCGGTCACGCCCGAGGCCAAATCGGAGAGCAGATAGAGGCCGGCGCCGCCGACATCCTCGATGGTGACGTTGCGGCGCAGCGGGCTGTTATACTCGTTCCACTTCATGATGTAGCGGAAGTCGCCGATGCCGCTCGCCGCCAGCGTCTTGATCGGGCCGGCCGAGATGGCGTTCACCCGGATGTTCTCCGGCCCCAGATCCATGGCGAGATATTTGACGCTGGCCTCGAGCGCGGCCTTGGCGACGCCCATCACGTTATAGTGCGGGATCACCTTCTCGGCGCCGTAATAGGACAAAGTGAGCAGGCTGCCCCCGTCCGGCATCATCGCCCGCGCCCGCCGGGCGACGGCGGTGAAGCTGTAGGCGGAGATGTTCATCGACATCAGAAAGTTCTCGAGGCTGGTGTCGACATAGAGGCCGCGCAGCTCGTTCTTGTCGGAGAAGCCGATGGCGTGGACGACGAAGTCGATCGTCTCCCAGCGGCCCTTGAGCTCCTCGAACGTGCGGTCCAGCGCGGCCATGTCGGAGACGTCGCATTCGAGCAGGAAGTCGGACCCGACCTCCGCGGCGAGCGGACCCACCCGCTTCTTCAGCGCCTCGCCCTGGTAGGAGAAAGCGAGCTCGGCGCCCGCCTCGGCGAGCCGCCGCGCTATGCCCCAGGCGAGCGACTTGTCGTTGGCGAGGCCCATGATGAGGCCCCTCTTGCCCGCCATCAAACCCGTCATGCGGTATCCCCTTCCGCCTTGGCCAGCACCGCCTCGGCGGCGGCTTCCAACTTCGCTTCCTTCACCGTCGGCTCCGGCGGTTCCGCCAGCGCCGCGTTGAGCTGGGCGCCGATTACCACGCCGAGCCCGATCACGAAGAAGAAAATGAGCGCGATGATGACGCCCGCGAGGCTGCCATAGGTAAGGTCGTAACTGCCGAGGCCCGAGAGCACGACCGGCATCAGCGCCGTCGTGCCCAGCCACCACAAGGTGACCACGGCGGCGCCGGGCCACTTGCGGCATTGTATGCGCCGGTAGCGGCGCGGCGTCAGCGACACGAAGATGAAGTAAATGGAGCCGAACAGGACCAGGGCCGGCACGATCCGGAACAGAGCGAGCAGGCCGAGCACGTCGTCGGCATAAGGCAAAGCCTGGCGCACGAACTGCTCGATCGAGGCGAGCAGGATCGAGGCGCTGAACGCGACCAGCATCAGCATCACCGAGGCGACGATCAGGCCGATCGAGCCCAGCCGATATTCCCAGAAAGGCGCGCCGGCGGTGACGCCGTAGGCGCGGCGCAGGATGTCGCGGATCGTCTCGATGAAGCTGCCCGTCGTCCACAGCCCGACGATGGCGCCCAGCCACAGCAGATTGCCCGAGCGGGCGAGGAGGACGTCGCCGATCGGCTTCCTCAGCACGTCGGCGACGTCGTGCGGCATGGTCTGGAGCAGGGCGCTCACCGCCTGCATGCCGCCATGGCTCTGGCCGAACAGCCGCGCCACCGCCGCGGCGACGATGACGAAGGGGAAGACGGTCATCAAGGCGAGGTAGGCGAGGTTGCCGGCGTGGATGAAGCCGTCGGTATAGACGCCGATCGCGACCCGCTTGATCACTTCGAACGGATATTGGCCGGGCCGCATCTTGTTGCGGATCTTGCCGAAGCGCGCCTTCGCCCTGGCCAGCCGCTTGCGCCGGGCTTCGGGGGATTCGGGCGAGACGGTGGGCTGCACGACCCTCTAGACGCCCAACCCGGCCCTTGGGTTGCCGCGCCGCCCGCTCCAGCCCTCCACGAAGCGGGCCAGCTCGGCATCGTCGGCCGGCACGTCGACCATCAGGGTGACGAGCTGGTCGCCCCTGGCGCCGCTCTTGCCGGTGAAGCCGCGGCCCTTGAGGCGCAGCGTCTTGCCCGAGCTCGCGCCCTTGGGCACGCTCACCATCACCGGCCCGTCGACCGTGGGCACCTTGACCTTGGCCCCCTCCACCGCCTCGTCGAGCCGGATCGGCAAATCGAGGCGGATATGGTCGCCGTCGCGGGTGAAGAAGCGGTGGGGCTGGATCGAGATGGTGACGATCGCGTCGCCATTGCCGCCCGGCCCCGGCTGGCCCTGGCCGGCGAGGCGGATCTTGGTCCCCTCCTCGACGCCCTTGGGAAGCTTGATCTCGACCGTCTTGCCGCCTTGCAGGGTGACGCGCTGCTCGCGCAGGGCCGCCGCATCCTCGAACGAGACGGGGAGGCGATAGGCGATGTCGGCGCCCTTCTGCGGCGCCGCGCGGCGGGTGCCGCCGCCGAAGCCGCCGAACCCGCCGAACCCGCCGGCACCGCCGCCGCCGCGCCTCTGCTGGGCGCCGCCGAACAGGCCCTCGAATATGTCGGAGAGATCGACTTCCTCGCCGCCGAGCCCGCTCATGTCGGGGCGCGGCCCGCCGCCGAAGCCGCCGCGGCCGCCGCCCGGCCCGCCGCCGCCATAGCCGAACGGCGCGCGCGGATTGCCTTCGTCGTCGATCTCCCCGCGGTCGTAGCGGGCGCGTTTGTCCTTGTCGGTGAGGACGTCATAGGCCTGCGTCACCTTCGAGAAGCGCGCCGACGCCGCCGGATTGTCCTTGTTGCGGTCGGGGTGCAGCTCCTTGGCGAGCTTGCGATAGGCCTTCTTGATCTCGGCCTCGCTTGCGCCGCGCTTCACGCCCAATTGAGAATAAAGGTCCGCCATCGCTCCGCTTCGTTCTCCACCCGCCGCCAAAAGTCCAGTGCCGCGCCTCTGGGTGTGTCACATGGGTAACGCACCCAGGTTTGACAATATGCCGGCGCCCGCACGGCAACGGCCGGCGGCGACGCGGCTTGTGCCGCTTGCCGGGGCGAGGCAAAGGGCGGGCATGGCGGACGATCCCCACGCTCTGTTCGAGGCCTGGCTGGCCGAGGCTCGGGCGTCGGAGCCCAACGATGCGACCGCGATGGCGCTCGCCACCGCCGACGCGGCGGGGCGGCCGTCGGTACGGATGGTGCTGTTGAAGGGCCACGACGCGCGCGGCTTCGTCTTCTACACCAATCTCGACAGCCGCAAGGGCGCCGAGCTCGCCGCCAACCCGCGCGCCGCCTTGCTCTTCCACTGGAAGTCGCTGCGCCGCCAGGTGCGGATCGAGGGGCCGGTCGGGCCCGTCGCCGACGACGAGGCGGACGCTTATTTCGCCACCCGCTCGCGCGACAGCCGGCTCGGCGCCTGGGCCTCCGACCAGTCGCGCCCGCTCGATTCGCGCGCGACCTTCGAGGCGCGCTACGAGGAGGTCCGCGCCCGCTTCGAAGGCGGCGAGGTGCCGCGGCCGCCGCGCTGGTCCGGCTGGCGGGTGGCGCCCGAGCGGATCGAATTCTGGAGCGACCGGCCGCACCGGCTCCACGAGCGGCGGCTGTTCACGCGCGGCGACGACGGCTGGAGCGAAGGGCTGCTCTACCCATGAGCGGCGCCCATCCCCACGGCCACGCCCACGGCCACGCGCGCCACCAGGCCCATGGCGACCTCACCGCCCGGGCGGCCCTGTTCAGCGTCTCGGTGGCGACCCTTTTGCTCGCCCTCAAGGCCTATGCGGCCTGGACGACCGGCTCGGTGGCGATGCTCGGCTCGCTCGCCGACACCGGCCTCGACGTCGTCGCCTCGCTGATCACCCTCTACGGCGTCCGCCTCGCCGCCATGCCCGCCGACCGCGAGCACCGCTTCGGCCACGGCAAGGCGGAAGCGATCGCGGCCTTGTTCCAGGTCGGCATCATCAGCTTCTCGGCCGTCGGGATCGGCTGGCGGGCCGTCGACCGGCTGCTCCACGGCCAGGCGACCGCCGACGCCGAATCCGGCATCCTCGTCTCGCTGATCGCCATCGCCGCGACCTTCGTCCTGCTCTGGTACCAGCGCAGGGTGATCGCCAAGACGGGCTCGGTCGCGATCGAGACCGACCATGTCCATTACCAGTCGGACCTTTTGCTCAACCTCTCGGTCATCGCGGCTTTGGTCCTCGACCAGCATTTCAACCTGCCCGGCGCCGATCCGCTGCTCGGCCTCGCCATAGCCCTGTGGCTCGGCTGGGGCGCGTGGAAGGCGTCGAG
>JBJMTY010000005.1:0-9304 GCA_045811445.1 Allosphingosinicella sp.
TGGGGGTTCGGGGTTCGGGGTTCGGGGTTCGGGGTTCGGGACAGCAATCCCCAACCCCTAATCCCCAATCCCCAATCCCACTCCCCCGCCCCCTTGCCTTTCGCCCCTCCCCGGCGCAGAGGCGCGCACGACATGAGCGCCACCCTCCACACGCTCGGGCCGGGCCGCGCGCCGTCGCTCGAGCCGATGATCCAGCTGGTCGCCGCCGACCTCAACCACGTCAATTCGGTGATCCTCGAGCGGATGCAGAGCCCGGTCGCGTTGATCCCCGAGCTGGCCGGCCACCTCATCGCCGGCGGCGGCAAGAGGATGCGGCCGATGCTCACCCTCGCCTGCGCGCGGCTGCACGATTACACCGGCTCGCGCCACCACAAGCTCGCCGCCGCGGTCGAGTTCATCCACACCGCCACGCTGCTCCACGACGACGTCGTCGACGGCTCGGGCCTGCGCCGCGGGCGCCGCACCGCCAACATCATCTGGGGCAATCCGGCCAGCGTGCTGGTCGGCGACTTCCTCTTCTCGCGCAGCTTCGAATTGATGGTCGAGGACGGCAGCCTGCGCGCCTTGCGAATCCTCTCCCGCGCCTCCGCCATCATCGCCGAGGGCGAGGTAGACCAATTGACCGCGCAGCGCCGGGTCGAGACCGGCGAGGACCATTATCTCGACATCATCAGCGCCAAGACGGCGGCCCTGTTCGCCGCCGCCTGCCGTATCGCCGCCGTCGTCGCCGAGCGCGACGAGAAGGTCGAGGACGCGCTCGATTGCTACGGCCGCAACCTCGGCATCGCCTTCCAGCTCGTCGACGACGCGATCGACTACGCCTCCGACGGCAGCGTGATGGGCAAGGACGCGGGCGACGATTTCCGCGACGGCAAGGTCACCCTCCCCGTCATCCTCGCGCATGCCCGCGGCTCGGACGAGCAGCGGCTGTTCTGGCGCGAGGCGATGGAGGGCCGCCGCATCTCCGACGACGACCTCGCCTGCGCCACCCGCCTGCTCCGCGAGAGCGGCGCGCTCGACGACACCCTCGCCCGCGCCCGCACCTACGGCCAGCGCGCCATCGACGCGCTCGGCCCGTTCCCCGGCGGCCAGGCCAAGGCGGCGCTGATCGAAGCCGTCGAGTTCGCCATTTCGCGGGCCTATTGACCCCGTCGCCCCAGCGAAGGCTGGGGCCCATGCCGATTCCCCATCCCGCACTTAGTCCGTATGGATGCCAGCTTTCGCTGGCATGGCGGTGTAGCTTGACCCCCCTCCCCATCCTCGCCGTCCTCCCCGCACTGCTCGCCGCGCTCCGCGCCGGCTCCAACGCCGTGCTCGTCGCGCCGCCCGGCGCCGGCAAGACCACCGCCGTCGCGCCGGCGTTGCTCGCCGAGCCGTGGTGCGCGGGCGAGATCCTGCTCCTCTCGCCCCGCCGCCTCGCCGCCCGCGCCGCGGCCGAGCGCATGGCCGAATTGGCCGGCGAGCGGATCGGGGAGACGATTGGCTATGCCACCCGCCTCGATACCAGGCGCTCGGCCCGCACCCGCCTCACCGTCCTCACCGAAGGCATATTCCGCGCCCGCATCCAGGCCGATCCGGAGCTGGCCGGCGTTTCCGCCGTCTTGTTCGACGAGGTGCACGAGCGCAGCCTCGACAGCGATTTCGGCCTTGCTCTGGCCCTCGACGCGCAGGCGGCGCTGCGCCCGGACCTGAGGCTGGTCGCCATGTCGGCGACGCTCGACGGGGCGCGCTTCGCGACTTTGATGGGCGGCGCGCCGGTGATCGAGAGCGAGGGCCGGTCGCATCCGATCGCGCTGATCCACCTCGGCCGCTCGGCGGAGAAACGCATCGAGGACGAGATGGCCGCCGCCGTCCGCCGCGCCCTCGCCGATGCCGAGGGGAGCCTGCTCGCCTTCCTCCCGGGCGTCGCCGAGATCGAGCGCACCGCCGAGCGGCTCGAAGCCTGGCTGCCGGCCGACGTCGACCTCCACCGCCTCCACGGCAGCCTCGAGCCCGCCGCCCAGCGCGCCGCCATCGCCGCGCCGGCGCCCGGCCGCCGCAAGCTCATCCTCGCCACGTCGATCGCCGAGACCAGCCTGACCCTCGACGACGTGCGGATCGTCGTCGATTCGGGCCTCGCCCGCCGCCCGCGCTACGACCGCGCCGCCGGCATCACCCGCCTCGTCACCGAGCGTGCCAGCCAGGCGGCGGCGACGCAGCGCGCCGGCCGCGCCGGGCGGCAGGGGCCGGGCCGGGTCTACCGGCTGTGGGAGGAAGCCGCGACGGCCGCTTTGCCCCGCTTCGACCCGCCCGAGATCTTCGAAGCCGACCTCTCCGCCTTGCTGCTCGACGGCGCGATCTGGGGCGTCGCCGATCCGCGCGCCTTGCGCTGGCTCGACCCGCCCCCCGCCGCGGCGGTGGACGAAGCGCGGCGCCGCCTCGCCTCGCTGGGCGCGCTCACGCCCGACGGCCGCCCCACCGCGCACGGCCGGGCGATCGCGGCGCTGCCGCTCCCGCCCCGCCTCGCCCACATGCTGATCGAAGCCGCCGCCCACGGCTGGGGGCGGACGGCGGCCGAGGTCGCGGTGTTGCTGTCGGAGCGCGGCCTCGCCGGCAACGATGCCGACCTCGAGCTCAGGCTCAGGCGCTGGCGCGGCGAGCGGGGACAAAGGGCCGAAGCGGCGCGCGGGCTGGCGAGGCGGTGGGAACAGCTCGTTCGTCATGGCGGTGACACGCGCGCCGGCGACGTCGGCGCCTGCGTCGCCTTGGCCTATCCCGACCGCGTCTCGCGGCGCCGCTCCGCCTCGGGCGAGGACTGGCTCTCCGTCGGCGGGCGCGGCTTCCGGCTCGACCCCGCCTCGCCGCTCGCCCGCGAGACCTGGCTCGCCGTCGCCGAAGTCTCCGGCTCCGCCGCCGGCGCGCGCATCCTGGCCGCCGCGGCGATCGAGGAAGCGACCCTGCTCGACCTGTTCGCCGATCGTATCGAGAGCGGCACCCGCCTCGCCTTCGACCCCGCGACCGGCACCGTCCGCGCCACCGCCGGCCGCCGGCTCGGCGCCGTCATTCTCGCCGAGGGCCGCGACGCCAAGACCTCGCCGGAGGAGATTGCGGCGGCGCTGGTCGAAGGCGTGCGCGTCCACGGCCTCGCCTTGCTGCCGTGGAGCGACGGCGCCCGCGCGCTCCGCCGCCGCGCCGCCTTCGCCCGCGACCACGATTCCGCAATCGCCGATCTCTCCGACCCCGCTTTGCTCGCGGGTCTCGACGACTGGCTCCCCCCGCTCGTCGCCGGCAAGCGCAGCCTCCGCGAGGTCGATCCCGCGGCGCTGACCGGCATGCTCGACGCCCGGCTCGGCTGGGAGGGCCGCAAGGCGCTCGAGCGCCTCGCGCCGCACGATTTCGAGACGCCCGCCGGCAGCCGCCACGCCATCGACTATGAGGCCGAGGCCGGCCCCACCGTCACCGCCCGCGTCCAGGCCTTTTTCGGCCTCGCCGCGCATCCCGCCGTCGCCGGCGGGCGGGTGCCGCTGGTGCTCAGCCTCACCTCGCCGGCCGGCCGCCCGATCCAGACCACCCGCGACCTACCCGGCTTCTGGGCGGGAAGCTGGGCGGTGGTCGCCAAGGAGATGCGTGGCCGCTACCCCCGCCACCCCTGGCCCGACGACCCGGCCCGCGCCGACCCGACGCTGCGCACCAAGCGCGCCGACGCGCGCCGGCGTTGATTTCCGCCGCGCCCTCGGGCAGGTCGCGCGCGTCACGAGGAGTCGAGGAATGGCGGCGCGAATCTTCCAGCGGTCGACCAATGCGATGCAGTCCGGCAAGGCGCGCGCCGAGGAATGGGTGCTGCAGTTCGAATCGCACCGCGCCCACCGGCCCGACCCGCTGACCGGCTGGTCCGGCGGCGGCGACACCCAGGAGCAGGTGACGCTCACTTTCCCGACGCTCGACGCGGCGAAGGCGTTCGCCGACCGCCAAGGCCTCGCCTGCCACCTCGTCCCGCCCTCGACGAAGAAGCTAAGGCTGCAAAGCTACGCCGACAATTTCAGGTAGCGGGAACACCGTCGCCCCAGCGCAGGCTGGGGCCCATGCTGACGCGGTGACAGCCGCGGAATCAGCATGGATGCCAGCTTTCGCTGGCATGACGGTCGAAGCTAGAGCAACCCGCCGCTCAGCAGCAGGAGCAGCTTGACGTCCACGGCGCAGCCCTCGGCGCGCTTGGCCTCGACGAAGGCCGGCACGGCATTCAGCGCCACGCGGTGGACCTCGATCTCCTCGTGTGCGCCGACACCGCCGCCTTCGCCGATCTTGGTCAGCCCCTCGGCGCGGAGCAGAGTGAAGGCTTCCGACGACATTCCGGGCGAGGCGTGGAACCTGCCGAGGCCGACCATCCGCTCCGCGCGATAGCCGGTCTCCTCCTCCAGCTCGCGCGCCGCCGCCGCCTCGATCGCCTCCCCCGCCTGCTCGTCGCCGACCAGGCCGGCGGGGAGCTCGATGCAGCGGGCGCCGACCGGCACGCGATATTGCTCGACGAGAATGACGTGCCCCTCGTCGATCGCGAGGATGACGGCGGCGGTCACGTCGCGGGTGCGCGAGACATATTCCCATGTCCCGGCCTGCGTGACCTTGATGTAGCGGCCTTCCCAGACGACCGATTTGGCTTGGCTCATGTTTCGATCAAACGGTCGGGAAGCTCGTTGGGGTTCGCGGCGAGCGGCGGCAGGCAGTCGGCGAGCACTTCGCCCATCTTCTCGACGGCGCGCGCCATGCCTTCGCCGGGCCGGCCCGCCTTCACCTCCTCGACCAGGGCCGCCATCGCCTCGCCCCAGACTTCGGGCTTCACCTTGGCGTGGATCGCCTCGTCGGCGACGATCTCGGCGCGCCGCTCGAGCAGCGACAGATAGAGCAGGATGCCGGTCCGCCCCTTGGTCCTCTGCTCGGTGGTGACCCGGAACAGCTCGACCGCGCGGCGGCGGACGCGTCGGTGCTTGGTCGCGGCGGGCGTCAGCGCCATGCGCAGCGGCATCCATTTGAAGACCAGCCAGACGGACAGGAAGGCGCCGGCCTGCTTGGCGAACATGTAGGTCATCGCCTGCGGCCGCGACAGCTCCGCGCCCCAGCCGAGCACCAGGCCGACCACCCAGTCGATCCAGCCCTGCGGCACGATCGCGAACCAGATCGGGACGAGCAGCATCAGCAGCACCGCATAATGCAGGCCGACGTCGTGATAGGCGTCGGAGCGCGGCGCGACGATGGTGACGATCTCGCCGTCGCTGGCCGCCTCGGCCCGGCGCACTGCCTCGAGGATGCGCGCACGCTCGGCTTCGCTCAGCATCACCATCCTCCCGACGCCCCGCCGCCGCCGAACGAGCCGCCGCCGCCGGAAAAGCCTCCGCCCCCGCCGCCGCCCCAGGAGCCGCCGCCCCACGACGAACCGCCGCCGCCGCCCCATCCGCCGAGGCCAGGGCCCCAAAGGATCACCGGCCCGTGCCGGCCGCGGCCGTAGCGCCGTCCGCCCGCCCGGCGCAGGATCGCCGGGATGATGACGAAGGCCATGACGATGCCCCAGAAGATCAAGGGGAAGAAGGACCCGCTCTCGTGCCGCTCCCTGGCGCGGCCGGACGCCGCCATCGCCTTGCGCTCCTGCTCCTCGGGCGGCGCCTGGAGCTGGGCGGCGAGTGCGTCGACGCCGGCTTCGATCCCGCCGGCATAATCGCCTCTCTTGAAGGCGGGCGTCATCGTCTCGGCGATGATCTGGCCGGACAGAGCGTCGGTGATCACCGGCTCCAGCCCGTAGCCGACCTCGATCCGCATCTTGCGGTCGTTCTTGGCGACGAGGAGGATGAGGCCGTTATTCGCGCCCTTCTGCCCGATCCCCCACGCGCGGCCGAGCTTGTAGCCGTAATCCTCGATCGGATAGCCCTGCAGGTCCGGCACCGTCGCCACGACGAGCTGGCGGCTGGTCGCCTGCTCCAGCCCCGCCAGCTTCTGGTCCAGCCCCGCCTCCTGGGCGGGTGCCAGCATGTCGGCGGCATCGACCACCCGCCCGGTGAGCTTCGGAAAGTCCTGCGCCGCCGCCGGCGCGGCGAGGCCGGCGACGACGAGCAGCCACAGGATGAGAAGCCGCTTCATCGTCATGTCCTTCCGGGATCCCGGTTTGCCCTGCGGCCCGCAGCCGGCCATGGCGAGGGCGAGCGACAGGAGGAGCGCAGCGCGCAACGGCGGCGCCGTCAGCGGCTGGTGTTGGTGTCGAAGCTCACCGCCGGGGCGTTCTCCGCGCCCGGCGTCGTCGCCTGGTAGGTCGCCATCGGCTTGGCGCCGTAGATCACCTTGGCGCCGATCACCGCCGGGAAGGTCCGGATCGTGGTGTTATAGCCCTGCACCGCCTCGTTATAGTCGCGGATCGAGATGTTGATGCGGTTCTCGGTGCCCTCGAGCTGGTCCATCAGCGTCTTGAAATTGCCCTGGCTCTGGAGCTGCGGATAGGCCTCCTGCAGGCGCTGGAGCGACAGGGTCAGGCCGTTCTGCGCCTGGGCGAAGCGCTGCAGCGCGGCGGGATCGGTGAGCTGGTCGCCGCTGACCTGGATCTTGGTCGCGTTGGCGCGCGCCTGGGTGACGCCGATCAGGATGTTCTGCTCGGAGGCCGCCGAGCCCTTCACGGTGGCGACGAGATTGGGAATGAGGCTGGCGCGGCGCTGGTAGGCGGCCTGGACGTCGGCCCATTTCGCCTTGGCGCTCTCCTCGGCGGTCGGGATCGAATTGACCCCGCAGCCGGACAGCGAAGCGGCGGCGACGGGCGCGAGGACGAAGGCTGCGAGGCGGCGGTTCATGTCAATTCCCTCCCGGGTGTGTTAGCCGCATAGGTAGGCTGTTCCCCGCCCCGCCGCAACGGCCCCTTCAAAATTCCGCCGGAACCGCCTATATGGGTCGGGCCGGCTTGTCCGGCTATGGCGATAAAATGTTGCGTGTCATAGGCGCAGCGGACCCGGGGGCAGTACCCGGCGGCTCCACCAGATGGGCCGAGCCACTCGGGCAGCACGCATCAAGCGTGCCGCCCCAGCGGCTCAGCTGATGGGGCCGAACCAGGATCGACGTGTGTTGAAAAGCGCAGCTTTCGCCCGGAATGGGACCACCGCAACGGCCCATCACACAAGTGCCAACGATAACGAGGCGCTCGCGATTGCCGCGTAACCTGACCCTCACGGGTTGAGTTACTAAGGACAAAAGCGCGGTCGGGCCGCACCGGGCAACAGAAGCGGACACCAGCGGCCCGGGGAGGGCCGGGCAACAGAACCTCCCCACCTTTTCCTTCGCGGCGCGCTTGGCTTATGGAGAGCGGATGCGCGCGCTCGCCTTCGCCCTCATCGGCCTCACCCTCCTCTCCGGCTGCCGCAAGCCGGAGCCGGAGAGCGTCGAGGCGCGGGCGGCGAACGCCTCGGTGAAGCTCGAGCAGCGCTACCGGCAGTTGCAGGCGGAAGCCGAGAACGATTCGGCCGAGGCCGCCGCCCCGGCCGAGAACGAGGCCGAGGCCCTGCTCAACCAGATGAACGCCGCGGCCCCCGCCGGTGCCGCGCCCGAACCCGCGCCGAAGACCGCGCCCGCGCCCCCGCCCCAGATCCCGCCCGCGCCTGGCCGCAACGCCCGCTGAAGCTTGACTTTCGCGGCCCGATCCGCTTGAGGGGCGGCGCGCGCGGGGCGGCTCACGTCCCGCGTTCGCATTTGGGGTTTCTCGCGGTCCCCCGGACCGGCCGCGTGGTGCAGGGTACCTCACACGGCCCTGCAACGAACGAAAGGATTGTCCCATGCGCCATCGCGTCGGCGGACGTAAGCTCCAGCGTACCTCCAGCCACCGCGCGGCCCTGTTTCGCAACATGGCCGCCGCGCTCGTCAAGCACGAGCAGATCACCACCACCACCGCCAAGGCGAAGGAGCTTCGCCCCTATGTCGAGAAACTGGTGACGCTCGCCAAGAAAGGCGGCCTCTCCAACCGCCGCCTGGCGCATGCCCGCCTGCTCGACGACACCCAGCTCCGGAAGCTGTTCGACGTCATCGCGCCGCGCTACGCCGAGCGCGCCGGCGGCTACACCCGCATCGTCAAGGCGGGCATCCGCGCCTCCGACGCCGCGCCGATCGCCATCATCGAGTTCGTCGACCGCGACGTCGAGGCCAAGGGCCAGGATTCGGGCCCGGTGATGACCGGCGAGGAATATGACGAGGCCGCCTGAGGCTTCGCCCGCATCCACCAACGCGAAAGGGCGTCCCGGATCGGGGCGCCCTTTTCATGTCGCCCACAGCGCGTCCACAGCTCAATGCGGCTTATCCCCAGTTTCGAGGCCTGGCGCCATGGCGTCGCGGGCGGCGCGGGCCTAAGCCCGAATCACGTGAGATCGACCCTCCCCGAGCGGGGGGAGGGGCCCGCGTCTGGCTCCCTTCGACGCGGGCGCCTGGCGAGGCGGGAAGGCGGTCGGGACCGACGTGGGGCCCGCATGACTCGCGACGGTCGGCGTAGCAGCCGCCCTTCCCGCCCCGCCTTTTTCCGGCCGCCCGCCGCGCCGCCGGATGGCGTTCACCCGCCGTTCCTCACCCGCAGCATCTAGCGGTAGCGGCCCGTTCGCACCCGCAACATGATGTGATTTATCCCCATATTACTGGCCTTGGGGATGCTTTTGGTATAGCCTGCCGGCCGGTTCCACCTTAGCTTGGCCCCTTCCTGCCGGAGACCCATGCATGACCCCCGTCATCCTGCTCTTGATGATCGCGACGATGGTGACGGCGATCGTCGCCATGCTTTCCTACCAGCGCCGCTCGGGCGTCGCCTCCGGCGCCGGCCGCGGCGCGCCGACCAGCCCGGTCATCCCGATCCTGTGCAGCGTGACCGCCGTCGTCTTCGCGCTGGTCGTCGTCTTCCTGCTGAGGCGGGGCGGCTGAGGCCGTGACCCGCCGCGACCTCCTCGGCCCGGCCGGCGGCTATGAGCCGGACGAGGGCTATCGCGCCCCGTCCACGTGGCGCGCCACCCTCGGCGTCATCCTGGGCCTCGGCGTCCTTATCGCCGCACCCCTTCTCATCGGGCCCCTTATCAACGATCGGGTCACCCTCGTCTTGCTGCTGATCGTCCCTCCCCTGCTGGGCATCTGGACGAGCGCGCAGGCGCTGCTCGGATGGACCCGCGACCCGGACGAGGAGGAGCGCACGCCTGCCGAGCGCCGCCGGCGGCGCCTTTTGTACGCCTTCGCCCTCGCCGTCTGCCTCCTCGTCGCCGCTTACAATTTTCACCAGATTTTCGCCCCGGAGTAACGCCGATGCCCCTCTTGGAAGCCCGCAAGCAGTACA
>JBJMTY010000006.1:0-28864 GCA_045811445.1 Allosphingosinicella sp.
AGCTGGTGGCGGATCGTCGTGCGCTCCTCCGGCGACAGGCGCTGGCCCTTCAGCAAGGCTGCGGCATAAGGCCCGAGCGCGAATTGCCGGGCTTCCTCGACGAACTGCTCGACCGACGGGGCCGTCGCCTTGCCGTGATAGAGGGCGGTCGCCGCCATCGACGGCAGGTTGGTGATGTAGCTCAGCTCATTGCCCGGCGCGTCCGAGCCGGCGGCGAAGTCGAGCACCGTCGACATCAGGATGATGCCGTTCAGCGCGACGTCGTTGTAGGTCTGGTTAACCAGCTGGTTGGCGACCGCGGCCGAGCGGGTCGTGCCATAGCTTTCGCCGCCGAGATATTTGGGGCTGTTCCAGCGGCCATTGTCGTTCAGCCAGCGGCGGATGACTTCGGCGACGGCCTTGGCATCGGCGGTGACGCCGTAGAATTCCTTGCCCTCGGTCTTGCCGAGCGTGTGCGAAAAGCCGGTGCCGACCGGGTCGATGAAGACGATGTCGGTGACGTCGAGCAGGCAGTCGGGATTGTCGAGGATCGGGTAAGGCGGCGGCCCGTCGTCGCGGGCGTCGGAGGGGATGGCGACCCGCTTCGGCCCGAACGCGCCCATCTGCAGCCAGACCGAGCCCGAGCCCGGGCCGCCGTTGAACAGGAAGGTGACGGGCCGCGACGGGTCGCGCGGCTCCTTGACATAGGCGACCGAGAAGAGGCTCGCCTTGGGCGTGCCGTCGTCGCCCTTGAGGTAGGTCTCCGACGCGGTCGCGGTGTAGGCGACCGCCTGCCCCCCGAACGTGCCGCGATGATGCGTGACCGAGACGGTCGGCGGCGGAATCGCTTTGTCCTCCTTGTCCGCGGCCGGCCCCGCCGCCGGCGGCGGCGCGGCCGCCTGGGCGAAAGCGGGAGCGGCAAGGGCGAAAGCGGCGACGGCGGCAAGGAGCAGGGTCTTCATGGGCCGACGCTATGGCACGGCCGCCCGAGCCGTCAAAGCGTCCGAGCCTGCCGGCACGGCCGTCGCGCCATCCTCGTCATGCCGGACTTGGTCCTCCCTGTCGGCGAAGCCGATGGGGAGGGGGACCGCACGAAGTGCGGTGGAGGGGCGTTTCGGAGTCGGAAGGCCCCTCCACCATCCTGCGCCTGACGGCTGCTGCGCAGCCGGTTCCGGCTCTCGGCATGCCCCCGGCATGCCGACCCGCCTACACCCCCCTCCCCATGCGCTTCGCGCACAGGGAGGACTAGAGCAGGAGCCACGCCTGCCTATTGCACCGCCGCCGTCCCATCCCCGTCATGCCGGCGGAGGCCGGCATCCACGAACACCGCCGCGTGAAGCCTCGCACGACCGCGTTCATGGATTCCGGCCTCTCCGAAATGACGGGCGAGTGTCGGCGCTACCCTGCTCGACTGAACAAAGATCGCACCTTGGGTCGAACGCTTCGGGTGAGATAGCTCGTCAGGGCCAGGCGGGGCGGCCGTTCGCGCAGCAAGACGATTTCGGCGCCGCGCTCCCGCAGGAAGCGGCGCAGGCGCTGGCAATTCTTTCGGCCCCAGACGCCGACATAGCGCTTCATCCAGGGCCGCTGGCGATACGAAGCATATCCGCCGAACGCCTGGGAAATCTCGCCCAGCGACATCACGCCGCGCAGCTCCGACTTGCGGACGAGGCAGACGATCGGGTCGCTGCCGACGACGAACGCCGTTTCCGCAAATTCGTACGCGGTGATTCGCGCGGTCACGAGAAGCCGAGACAGCCAAGGAGAAGCAGGAAGCGGGGTGCCGGCACGGCCGCGGCGTCGTCCGCGCTTGTCTCGTCATGCGGGACTTGATCCGGCATCCATGAACACCGTCGTCCGAAGCCTCGCACGGCCGCGTTCATGGCTTCCGGCCTTCGACGGAATGACGGGAGGAAGTCCATGCCGGCGAGGATGGCCCAAACCGGGCTATCGCGGAACCCCCCTCATGCCCGGACGCGGCTATCGCGGCCTCCCCTCATGCTATGCGCCGCGATGCTCGACCCGTCCTGCCTTTGCGGCCACGCGGGGTTCGGCTAGGGGCGCTTGGCGAAAGGAAGAGGCGACGATGGCGTTGGACGAGAGCTGGGAGCTGAACGAGCGCGGGCAGGTGAAGTTCGCCGCCTTGATGGGCTATTCGATGGCGCTGATGCCCGCGGGCGGGCTGGTGCGGATCGAATATGCCGCGACCCTGGAAGACGCCGAGCGGCGCACGCCCACGGGCCTGCAGCTCCACCTCACCGCGCCTCAGGCCCGCGAGCTCGGCGAGGCGCTGCGCCGCCTGGCCGACAAGCTCGACGGCGACGAAGCGGCCCGCCCCTAGCCTCCCGGCGGCAGGCGCCGGTCAGGCCTGGTGCCAGAGCGCTTCGCGATAGGCCTCGAAGCAGCGTTCGCCGCACTTCAGGCGGATCAGCGCGCCTTCGGCCAAAGCGCGGGCGCGGGCCGGGTCCTCGGCGACCAAGGGCGCCAGCACCTGCTTGTTCCATTCTTCCGAGTGGCGGACGTCGAGGACCGCGTGGAGATCGAAATAATGCCGCTCGCGGCCGGTGAAGCCGAGCCGCTTGAAGCCGGCGGCGACGCAGGCGGCGCGGCCCGGCGCGGTCAGCTCGACGACGCCCAGGGCGCCGGCGGCGTGGAAGGCGTAGCGGCGGTTGGCGGCCATCGCGATCATCGCGTTGGCGAGCGCGAGGCTCTGCCACGAAGTCGTCTCGATGCGGGGCGCGAGCGCGAGCCGCTCGACCAAAAAGTCGAGCATCGGGCCGTGCATGCCCTTGGGATTGCCGCGGCCCATTTCGTCCCAATAATTGCGCGCCAACTCCAACTTTGCACACATCGGGAACTTGATCTGCGTCATCGCGACGAGGTCGTCGAACCCCGCCTCGCCGGCCGCCTCCTGCTCCAGGAACCAGCGCATCCCCTCCAGCGGCGCCTCCCCGGCGAGCCACGGGAACAGCTCATCCCCCTGCCCCGGCCCGCCCTCCTTCAGCGCCTCGAACCAGGCCAGAAAGCCCTCCGGATCGCATGGCGCCTGCGCGGCACTTTCCGAAACTTCCGCGCGCAACGCCTCCAGGAAGCCGCCTTCGAGCCGCCGCATCCTGTGCTCCCGCTCCAGCCCCCGCTCCCAGCCGGGGTCGGGCAGGCCCGGCGCGAGCCGCTCCCGGTTCCAGCGGGCCAGCATGGATTGAACCGGGTGAGAGAGGAAATCGGGCGCCGCGGACGGCACGGCGTGAAGCGGGGCGCGAGTGGCCATGAGGTCCTTCGAAGCGTCGGTTGCACTTGAACGGCAAGAACAGGCGCGGCAGGGACCGGTTCCTATCCCTCGGGGGCAACAGGCGAAGATGCGCGCGGACTTCCTCATCATCGGCGGCGGCATCGCCGGCCTCTCCGCCGCGGCCCGCCTCGCCCGGCACGGCAAGGCGGTGGTGCTCGAAGGGGAGGAAGCGCTCGGCTACCATGCCTCGGGCCGCAGCGTCTCGTTCAGCCATTACGGCATCGGCAATGCGGCGGTGCGCGGCATGACCGCGTGGAGCCGCCCCTTCTTCGAGGCGCCGCCCGCCCGCTTCGCCGACGCCCCGATCGCGCGGACCATGTCGACCCTCTATTTCGCCGGCGAGGCGCAGCTCCCGGCCCTGCTCGCCCTCCAGGCCGAGATGCACGCCTATACCGACGCGATCGAGACGGTCGACGCCGCGCGCATGGCCGCGCTCTGCCCGCTGCTGCGGACCGGCGGCGAGGGCGCGGTGCAGGGATTGTTCGACCCCACCGGCCTCAAGCTCGATGCCGCCGCCATGCTCCACGGCCACGCCAAGGCGGTGCGCGCGGCGGGCGGCGCGGTGCTGACCGGTCGGCGGGTGGCCACAGTGGCGCCGCGCGACGGCTGGACCGTGACCACCGAGGGCGGCGAGACCTTCTCCGCCCCGATCCTGGTCAACGCCGCGGGCGCCTGGGGCGACCGGATCGCGGCGCTGGCGGGCGTGGCGCCGCTCGGCCTGTCGCCGCGACGCCGGACGATCATCGTTATCGACCCGCCCGAGGGGGTCGACGCCTCGGCCTGGCCGTTCATCCATTCGGCGGCGGGCGATTTCTATTTGCTGCCCGAGGCGGGCCAGCTCCTCGCCTCGCCGGCCGACGAGGAGGAAGACGATCCCTGCGACGCCGCCCCGTCCGATTACGACGTGGCGCTGACCGCCCACCGGGTCGAGCAATATATGGACTTGGCCGTCCGCCGCGTCGCCCACCGCTGGGCGGGCCTCCGCTCCTTCGTCGCCGACCGGACGCCCACCGCCGGCTTCGATCCGCAAGCGCCCGGCTTCTTCTGGCTGATCGGCCAAGGCGGCTACGGCCTCCAGACCTCGCCGGCGATGGCGGCGATCGTCGAGGCGCTGGTCACCCACGCGGCCTGGCCCGAGGGCCTCGCCGGGCGCGGCGTCCTCCCCGATGCGGTCCGCCCCGAGCGGCTGCGCGCGGCGGCGGTCGGTTCGTCGCATCCCGCGCAACCTCATTAACACCGCCTCGTTTCGCGGCTATCCGAAGGAAATGCGCGTGGACCAAACCGCCCAGTGGCAGCCTCTGCCTGGCGACGAAAACAATGGCGGGGCGGGTTGGCTGCCGCCGGAGCCGCCGCCGGTGGACCGGCGGCCGCTGTGGCGGCGGATGCTCGCCCGGGTACGGCTCAAGCATGTCGTGCTCGGCCTGCTCGCCTTCATCATGCTGACCATCGCCTGGCTGGCGATCACCGCCCCGCTGTCGAAGTCGCTGCAGCCGATCGCGGCGCCGACCCTCACCCTGGTCTCGGCGGAAGGCGAGCCGATCGCCCGGCGCGGCGCGGACATCCGCGCACCGATCCAGCTCGCCAGGCTGCCCAGGCACGTGCCCGCCGCCTTCGTCTCGATCGAGGACAAGCGCTTCTACCACCATTGGGGGATCAGCCTGCGCGGCATCGCCCGCGCCGCGTGGCGCAACCTCGGCGCCGGCGGCGTGCGCGAGGGCGGAAGCACGATCACCCAGCAGCTCGCCAAGACCAGCTTCCTCTCGTCCGAGCGGACGATGGGCCGCAAGGCGCAGGAAGTGCTGATCGCCTTCTGGCTGGAAGCCTGGCTGACCAAGCCGCAGATCCTCGAGCGCTACCTCTCGAACGTCTATTTCGGCGACAACGTCTACGGCCTGCGCGCCGCCGCCCACCATTATTTCAGCGTCGAGCCCGAGCAGCTCAGCGTCGCGCAGGCGGCGATGCTGGCGGGCATGGTGCGGGCGCCTTCCCGGCTCGCGCCGACCCACAACCTCAAGCTGGCACAGGCGCGGGCGAAGGTGGTGATCGGCGCGATGGTGCGCGACGGCGCGATCACCGCCCGGCAGGCGCGGGCGCTCAGGCCCGCCTCGCTCAGGGTCGAGCGGCAGCGGGCGGTGCCGACCGGCACCTATTTCGCCGATTGGGTGCTCCCCGCCGCGCGGGCCAGGGTCGAGCAGGAAGGCGACGATGCCTACGGCCAGCAGACCGTCCCGACGACGCTGGAGAGCCGGCTGCAAAGAGCGGCGCTCCAGTCGATCCGCAATGCCGGGCTCGGGAGGGCGCAGGTGGCGCTGGTCGCGATGCGGCCCGACGGCAAGGTCGTCGCGATGGTCGGCGGCAAGGATTATTCGCGGAGCCCGTTCAACCGCGCCACCCAGGCGCGCCGCCAGCCGGGCTCGACCTTCAAATTGTTCGTTTATCTCGCCGCGATGCGCGCGGGGATGAGGCCCGACGATCCGATCGAGGACAAGCCGCTCAGGATCGGCAATTGGCAGCCCAAGAATTACGGCGATCGCTATCGCGGCACGATGACGCTGCGCGACGCCTTCGCCCAATCCTCGAACGTGGCCGCGGTGCGGCTTTCCGAGAAGGTGGGGCGGCGCAACGTCATCCAGGCGGCGCGCGACCTCGGCGTCACCAGTCTCCTCAACGACAATCCCAGCCTCGCGCTCGGCACGTCGGGCGTGACGCTCGTCGAGATGGTCCAGGCCTATGCCGCGGTCGCCGCGGGGGCCTATCCGGTCCGCGCCCACGGCCTCGAGGACCCGGCCAAGCCCTGGTGGCAGCGCATGTGGCAGAATTATGCCGGCAAGACCCGCGACCCCGCCTTCGCCGAGATGAAGGACCTGCTCGGCGCGGTCGTCCAGCAGGGCACCGGCCGGGCCGCCTCTCTCGCCATTCCGGTCTACGGCAAGACCGGCACCAGCCAGGATTATCGCGACGCCTTGTTCATCGGCTTCACCGACGATCTGGTAGTCGGCGTGTGGGTCGGCAACGACGATAATTCATCGCTTGGCGGGATCGCCGGCGGCAGCATCCCGGCGCGCATCTTCCGCGACTTCACGGCGGCGGCCGAGAACACGCGGCCGGTCCAGGCCGCCGCTCCGCCGCCCGAGGATCCGGTGATCGAGGAAGGCGACGCCAACCTCGCGGTGCCGATCGGCGGGACCGGCTATGAAGTCGGCGTCGACGTCGTCAACGAAGGCGTCACCCCTTCCGCCCGCCCCTCGGCCGATGGCGAGCAGGGCCCGCCGCCGGAGGAGGATGACCGCGGTCCGCCCGTGGCGAACGGACCCCCGCCGCCGCCGCGCGACCGCCCCCCGCCGGACGAGGACGACGACGGCGGCTGACGCCAAAGAAAAAGCGGCGCCCCCAAAGGGAGCGCCGCCTTCCTTTTAGCCGTCGAAACGGATCAGGCCGTGGCGCGCCGCCGGTCGCGGCGCCAGTCCCACAATTTCTTCGCTGCCCAGCCCGCGCCGGCGACGGCCAGCAGCGGCGGCGAGGCGCGCCTGATGAGGGCCGGCGCGAGGAAGCCGATCAGCTCGCCCCGCCCTTCCCGGTTCTTGCCCGCCACGCGCCGGCCGATGGCCGCGCCGATCAACTTGCCGATCATTGCTTTCTCCTCGAGGGGTTCGGGAGCGAGAGCGCGGGAGCCGCGGAGAGGTTCCGCAAGCGAAGTCAGTCGAGGAACAGCTCGGCCGCGGCTTCGACGATGGCGTCGGCGTCGAGGCGATATTCGCGGTAGAGGTCGGGAAGGCTGCCGGTCTGGCCGAAGCGCTCGACGCCGAGCGGGCTGACGCGCTGCCCCCTCACCCCGCCGATCCAGGAGAGCGAAGCGGGCGCGCCGTCGAGAAGGGTGACGAGGCCGGCGGTCGGGGACAGCGGGGCCAGCAAGCGCTCGACATGGCTCGGCGTAATACCCTTTCCGCCCCACCGCCCGCGGCGCCGCTCGCTCCAGCCGCGGTGGAGGAGGTCGGGAGAGGTGACGGCGAGCAGGCCGAGCCCGGGCAGATCTTCGAGCAGCGCTTCCCAGGCAGCGAGGGCTTCGGGCGCGAGGGCGCCGGAATAGACCAGGGCGGCTTCGGCGCCCGGGGCGGGCTCGCGCAGCCAATAGCCGCCGGCAAGGGCGCCGGCCCGCCAGCTATCGTCGGCGCGCTCGATCTGGCGGAGAGTGCGGGTGGTGAGCCGGAGGTAGACGCTCTCGCCGTCCGGCGCCTGCATCAGGCGGAAAGCTTCCTCCATCATCAGCGCCAGCTCGTCGACGAAGGCTGGCTCGTAGTGGCGCAGCCCCGGCTGGCCGAGGGCAATGAGCGGGGGGTTGATCGACTGGTGAGCGCCGCCCTCGGGTCCGAGCGTGACGCCGGACGGCGTCGCGACCAGCAGGAAACGCGCGTCCTGGTAGCAGGCGTAGTTGAGCGCATCGAGGCCGCGGGCGACGAACGGATCGTAGACGGTGCCGATCGGGAACAGTCGGGTTCCGAACAGGTCGCCGGCCAGGCCGAGGGCGGCGAGCATCAGGAACAGATTGTTCTCGGCGATGCCGAGCTCGATATGCTGGCCGGCGTCGTGGGCGCCCCATTTCTGGGCCGACGGGATCTTCGCCGCGGCGAAGACGTCGGCGAGCTCGCTCCGGCGGAACAGGCCGCGCTGGTTCACCCAGGCGCCGAGATTGGTCGAGACGGTGACGTCCGGAGAGGTGGTGACGATGCGGCCGGCGAGCGGGCCGCCCTCGCGCGAAAGGTCGAGCAGGATGCGGCCGAACGCGGCCTGGGTCGATTGCTCGTCGCCGCTCGGAACCGGCACGGCGGGCACAGGCACCTGGTTCCAGGGCCGCTCGCGCTTCGCCCGGGCGATGCGGCTGCGCGCGGCCAGCGCCCGCACGGCCTCGGTGCTGTTGCCGCCGAGCCCCGCCCAGGGCTCCCATTCCTCCCCTTCGGCGATCCCCATCCGATCGCGAAGGGCGGCGATCTGGCCCGGGTTCATCAGGCCGGCATGATTATCCTTGTGGCCGGCGAAGGGCAGGCCATAGCCCTTGATCGTATAAGCGATGAACAAGGTCGGCACGTCGTCGCGGGCTGCGTCGAACGCCTCGACCAGGCTCGCCATGTCGTGGCCGGCAAGGTTGGTCATCAACGCAGCCAGCGCCTCGTCGTCGCGCCGATCGAGCAGCGGGCGGGCCTCGGGCGCCTCCTTGAGCAGCCGCTCGCGCCAGGCGCCGCCGCCCAGATAGGTCAGCGCGGCGTAATCGGCGTTGCCGCATTCCTCGATCCAGCGCCTGAGCGCTTCCCCGCCCGGCTCGGCGAAGGCCGCCTCCAGCGCCTTGCCGTATTTCAGCGTCACCACCCGCCAGCCGCAGCTCGCGAATATCTCGTCGAAGCGGCGGAACATGCGCTCGGCCGTGGTCGCGTCGAGCGACTGGCGGTTATAGTCGACGATCCACCAGCAATTGCGGATGTCGTGCTTATAGGCCTCGATGAGGCATTCGTAGACATTGCCCTCGTCAAGCTCGGCGTCGCCCATCAGGGCGACCATCCGCCCCGCTTCCTCGGCCGCCATCATGCCGTGCGCGACGAGATAATCCTGGACCAGGCTGGCGAAGGCGGTGATCGCAACGCCGAGGCCGACCGAGCCGGTCGAGAAATCGACCGGAATCCGGTCCTTGGTGCGGCTCGGATAGGATTGCATCCCGCCGAAGCCGCGAAACGCCTCCAGCTGCTCCCGCGTCTGCGAGCCGAGCAGATAGTGGATTGCGTGGAGCACCGGCCCCGCATGCGGCTTCACCGCCACCTTGTCGTTCGGCCCCAGCGCATGGAAGTAAAGCGCCGCCATGATCGCGGTCATCGAGGCGCAGCTCGCCTGGTGCCCGCCGACCTTCAGCCCGTCGGCGCTGTCGCGCAGATGGTTGGCGTTGTGGATGGTCCAGGCGCTGAGCCAGCGCAGCCTTTCCTCGAGGAGGCGCAGCGCGTCGAGATCGGGAGCGGAGGTCTTGTTGGGCATGGGCCGCGCCTTAGCGCCGCGATCGGCAAAGCGACAGTCCGCGGCAGCTCAGCCCGCGGCGGCTCAGGCGGGTAGGCTCCGCCACACGATCACCGCGAGCGCGAGCAGGATCGCGATGGTGATGGCCGCCACCACGTAACGCGGCCCGGGGCGCTGAGGCTCGTCGAAATCCACTGGACGCCCCTCCTGCGGGCGGGCGGGCTCCATCGCGTCCTGTGGCGCTCCTGTCACTACCGTAGGATTACCTTATGTTAAGAGGCGCTGCCGCGATCCGGCCGGGCGCCCGCTCCGCCGGCGGGCGCGCCCGCGCCGCCGCCGGGGCCCTTTCCGTCGCCCTCGTGCGACTCCTCGAAGCTGCCCTTGCCCATGTCGCCGGCTTTGTCTCCGGCCGTACCGGGGGCCTCGTCGGAAGCGGGCCTCGGCCCGTCCGGTTCGCGTTCGTGGTCGGTCATGTCCTTCTCCTCGCGAGGCGCATCGGCTGCGGGCAGGCTCAGGGCTAGAGACGCGCCGGCCGTCCCGCCGGTTCCCGGCGAACGAGCCCGACGTGGCGCGGGGCGGCGGCTTTTGCTATTCGTCGCGGCTCACTTCCCCCACGTGAAGGAGCGATCCATGCGCCGTCTCGTCCCCGCCGCCGCCCTCGGCCTCGTCGCGCTCGGCCTCGCCGGCTGCCAGGTCAATGTCGACAACAAGGCCGAGGCAAGCCTCGACAACAGTGCAGACCGGGCCGGGGACGCGATCGGCAATGCCGCCGACGCCGTCGGCAATCTGGCGGAGCAAGGCGCGGCGAAGGTGGAGAATGCGGCCGACGCGGTCGGCAACACCCATGTGGACGTCAACATCGTCGGCGACGACGGCAATCGCAGCGACGGCGGCAACCGCCACTGACGGCCGGCCCTGGTGCGGACGGCGCTGGTGCGGACGGCGGGACTCGAACCCGCACGCCCCGTGGGGCAGGAGATTTTAAGTCTCCGGCGTCTACCGGTTCCGCCACGTCCGCACCGGCCAAGGCATAGCCCCGGCCGCGAATGCGGGAAAGGTCAGGCTTCGGAGGGAGCGCCTTCCTGGAGATTGAGGCGCTCGCGCATTTCCTTGCCCGGCTTAAAGTAAGGCACGCGCTTGGCCGAGACGTCGACGGTGTCTCCGGTGCGCGGGTTGCGGCCCTTGCGGGCGTCGCGGTCGCGGGTCGAGAAGGCGCCGAAGCCCCTCAGCTCGACACGGCCGCCATGCTGAAGCTGGGTGATGACCGATTCGAAGAAAGCGGAAACGACCCGCTCGATCTCCTTGCCCGTCAGATCGGGATGGTCGTCGCAAAGCTTCTGGACGAGCTCTGAACGGATCACGGCTTCCCCCCTTTTCACAGAATGAACGCGGGTACGAACGATGGCAGCCGCGAGCCCCCACCCGCGCACCGTTGATCCAAGTTAAATCGCAGCTTGGCGCAAAAGGCAATATCCAAAGCCGTTAAGCGGCGAGAAAATTTCACCTTTTCTTCCCCCTAAACGGAGGAGGCGGACGCCACCGGCGCCCGCCCCCCGCTTAGTCGTTACGCAGGCGTTATTTTTCTTGTTTGGCTTTCAGGGCTTCGCCGAGGATGTCGCCGAGCGAGGCGCCCGAGTCGGAGCTGCCGTATTGGGCCACGGCCTGCTTTTCCTCGGCGATCTGCAGCGCCTTGATCGAGAAATTGGGCTTCTTCGAGCGGTCGAAGCCGATCACCAAGGCGTCGAACTTCTGGCCGACCTGGAAACGCTCGGGCCGCTGCTCGTCGCGGTCGCGGCCGAGGTCGGTGCGCTTGATGAAGCCGGTCGCGCCGTCGTCGCCGACCTGCACTTCCAGCCCGCCGTCGCGCACCTCGAGCACGGTCACGGTGACCGTCTCGTTCTTGCCGACGCCGCCACCCGCGGCCGACGTGCCGCCCTTGGCGACGCCGCCGCGCTCCAATTGCTTCATGCCGAGCGAGATGCGCTCCTTCTCGACGTCGACGTCGAGCACCACCGCCTTCACGCTCTCGCCCTTGCGGTGCAGGTTCAAGGCCTCCTCGCCGGTCACGCCCCAGGCGATGTCCGACATGTGGACCATGCCGTCGACGTCGCCGTCGAGCCCGATGAACAGGCCGAACTCGGTGGCGTTCTTGACCTCGCCCTCGACTTCGCTGCCGACCGGGTGGCGGGCCGCGAAGGCCTCCCACGGATTGGCCTGGGCCTGCTTGAGGCCGAGCGAGATGCGGCGCTTGTCCTCGTCGACCTCGAGCACCGAGACGTCGACCTCCTGCGAGGTGGAGACGATCTTGCCGGGGTGGACGTTCTTCTTGGTCCAGCTCATCTCGGAGACGTGGACGAGGCCCTCGATGCCGGCCTCCAATTCGACGAACGCGCCATATTCGGTGATGTTGGTCACGCGGCCCTTGAACACGCCGCCGACCGGATATTTGGCCGACGCGCCTTCCCACGGATCCGCTTCGAGCTGCTTCATGCCGAGTGAGATGCGCTGGGTCTCGCGGTTGATGCGGATGATCTGGACGCGCACCGTGTCGCCGATGTTGAGCACCTCGGACGGGTGGTTGACGCGCTTGTAGGAGACGTCGGTGACGTGGAGCAGGCCGTCGATCCCGCCGAGATCGACGAAGGCGCCGTAATCGGTGATGTTCTTGACGACGCCGTCGACCACTTGGCCCTCGGCGAGGCTCTGGATGAGGCCGCTGCGCTGCTCGGCGCGGGTTTCCTCGAGGATGGCACGGCGCGACACGACGATATTGCCGCGGCGGCGGTCCATCTTCAGAATCTGGAAGGGCGAGGGCACGTCCATCAGCGGCGTGACGTCGCGGACCGGGCGGATGTCGACCTGGCTGCCGGGCAGGAAGGCGACGGCGCCGCCGAGGTCGACGGTGAAGCCGCCCTTGACGCGGCCGAAGATGACGCCCTCGACGCGGTTGCCGGCGGTGAACTCGGTCTCGAGCTTGTCCCAGGCGGCCTCGCGGCGGGCGCGGTCGCGCGACAGCATCGCCTCGCCGTTCGAATTCTCGACCCGGTCGACATAGACCTCGACCTCGTCGCCGATCGCGATCTCGGCCTTCTGGCCCGGCGCGGCGAATTCGCGCAGCGCGACGCGTCCCTCGCTCTTGAGGCCGACGTCGATGACGGCCATGTCGTTCTCGATACCGGTGACGGTACCCTTGACGACCTTGCCCTCGAAGCCTTCATTCTCGCCGCCGAGGGTCTCGTTCAAAAGTTTCGCGAAATCGTCGCGCGTCGGCATCGCCGCTGTAGCCATGAATCCCAAATCCTTCTTCGTGTCGTATTCCGGCCAGGGGTTGTCTCCCCCGGTCTTGGAACCTGTTCTGCCCCCGCCGCCTCATGCGGTCGGAAGCGTCTGGCGGGGCGCATTCACCTGTGCGGGGCTCGCTTTTCGTTCCCTCACCCTGCCGCCTGGCGGCGGCGTCCCTCTCCCGCTTCGTTGGAGAGGGCCAGGATAAGCGAAAAAAGCGCGTCGAGGGTGGGCCTGTTCGCCTCTTCCGCCTCGCGCGCTAGCCTAAGCTGAGCCCCCGCAGGCGCTTAGCGCACCCGCCGGACGGGGTGGCCTATAGGGGATGGGTGGTGTGGGGGCAAGTTCAACCTCATCGGGGCGGAACGAGTACACGTTTTTCGCAATACCCCTTCCCCAACCCCATCGAAACCGCTATTTTGCCAAGACACGTCATCGCGGATTCGAAGCATGCCCAAGCCTGGTCAACATGTGGTCCCCAACGGGGGTAAATGGAGCGTCAGGCGGGCGGGCGCGGCGCGCGCGTCCGGAACGTTCGAGACTCAGGGCGAAGCGATCGAGCGGGCCCGGGAAATCGCTCAGAACCAGGCGACGGAGCTTTTCATCCACGGGCGGGACGGCCGCATCCGAGAGCGGAATTCCTATGGGAACGACCCTCTCCCGCCGCGGGGCTGATTTTGCCGCCGCCGTTCGAGCGGTCCGTCTTCGTAAATTGCCCCTTCGACGACGACTTCGAACCGATCCTGCAGGCGATATTGTTCTGCATCGTCTATCTGGGGCTTGCTCCGCGGATTTCGCGCGAACGGATCGATTCCGGAGAGGTCCGTCTCCAGAAAATCCGCGGCCTGATCGAGGGATCAAAATATTCCATCCACGATCTGAGCCGGTCACAAGCCAGCAAGAAGGGTGAGCATTTCCGCCTGAACATGCCGTTCGAGCTTGGCATCGACTATGCCTGCCGGGAGTATTTCGGGTCGGGTCGCGAGACCAAGCGGTTCCTCGTGCTGGACGAGAAGGCCTACCGCTATCAGGCGGCGATCTCCGATATTGCGGGCTGCGACATTCACTATCACGGCGGCGATTTTCAGAAGGCGGTCCGGAAGGTCCGCAATTGGCTGGTGAGCGAGGCAGGCATCGCGGCGGACGGCGCGGCGCGCGTTCTCGCCAGATATGCCGACTTCCAGGGATGGTATTACGAGAAGCAGCTCGCGGCGGGCTTCTCCGAGGACGACATCAAGGACTATCCGACGAAAGAGCTTCTCAGGGCGATGCAGGAGTGGATGGACGCGGGGCAACCGATCTCCTGGCCGGGGTGATCAGGGCACTAAGCCGACAGGGGAGCGTGATGGACAGCCATGTGACAGCAGCGGGCAAGAGCGTCCTCGAGGAGCTGTATCTCGATCCGGCCGACGTCGTCAAAGGCAAGCTCGCGCTCCGCATTCACAAGACGATCATGGAGCTTGGGCTGACCCAGCGGGATGCCGCGGAGCGAGTGCCGATCACCCAGCCCAAGCTGTCTCTGCTGATGCGCGGCAAGCTGGCCGACATCGGCCAGGCCAAGCTGGAGCTGAGCCCCCGCAGGCGCTTAGCGCACCCGCCGGAGGCGGTGGCAGGATAGAGAGCCCTGAGGGCAAGCACCGCTGAACGGGGTCGTTGGGTCCGGCGTTTCATAGGCTGACTTGCCCGGAAGCTATGCGAGCTTGGATGCCGTCGCTGGGGAGAGTCCGGGCAGATTCCAGTTCCACCGATGTCGGAATGGCGAGTCGATAGCGCGGTGTTTCCTTACGCGAATTGATGGTGGCTGTTTGCCACTTCCGCATCAAGCGGCAACGCTGAGCTCCCGCAGACAGCCAAACTGCTTGCATGAGGATTTAATGAGGAATAAATGTTGGCAACCCAGCCGACAGGTTGAGTCGCTGGGACTGGAGACGAGAAGATCAGACTCGGTACGAAGGGAGAAGCTGACGTGGGTTTCGACGCATTATCCGCTCCGCTCGGATCACTGGTCCTCTCGAACGAAATGCGGCCCCCGACGCCGCTGCACCGCCCGATTGGCCGTGATCCCCATATCGGGAAACAACGGCATGAATCGCTATGCAGTAAAAATTGGTAACGACTTTGAAATCGAGGCGGCATCTATTTCTGACCTATCGTCTCTGCCACCAATAGTGGCAGAAGCCAGCAGGTATCGGAGTGCAACAAGGCGCGACCGTTTGGCGATCGTGGTCATCTCTCTAATGTCTGCGACTCTGATTGGCGCTGCACTGCTAGGAGTCACTCACGACAGCTACACTGAGCTGCATGGCGTGTGGGATGCCTTGGCTGTTCCATTTGCTGCCGTTCTAACGTTCTATTTCTCGCGAGGTGAATAAAGCACGTGTCGCCTGAAGCAATACAAGAAAGACGTCCGGTGAGGCGAGTGCAGCTTGATCTGCCGCCCCGCTCCTTCGACCGTCTGAGCCTACTACGGGACAAGACCGAGGCTTCCTCATACGCCGAGGTTATACGCAACGCGCTACGTCTGTACGAATCGATCGTGGAGGAGGTAGAAGCAGGTAACGAAATTCTCATCAACCGATCAGGCACGGTGGTGCCTCTCAAGGTATTCGCGGGTTGAAGTTCGAGGCTGCATCCCTGGCCGGAGTACCAAAGGGCTATTTCTCAGCGGGCATGCGAGCGTAGGCGGTGCAGAAGGGCTTACTCGCATTGCGGTCGGTAGCACCCGGGGGGGGGGCATATACTTTCGTGTCCGGCTTAGTCCTCGTCGAATTATATACTGCCGATCTTCTCGGTCAGTTGTTTACTGGACGGCTGTCGGGTCGCTACGGGCGGCGGATAAATGGGCGGGATCGGCAGGGGCCGGACTTCGCCATCCGCTTCCTCCGGTCCACTCGTCTAGCCGCAGACGATAGCGGCTGGCCGTTTCAAGATACGATCTATCGATCCGCCCAGGCTGCAGAAGCTCCATCAGCTCTGTCAGAAAAACAACCAACATCCTCATACGTACGAGGCGGAAATCGCGTTTCCCCTTTAGGTTTACGAAGAATAATGCCGCCTGCAGAAACCATCTAGCCGATCCTATCCCGTTCGCATCGCTTTCCAAAGCCGCCGTGAAGCTGCCAAAATCTAGGACCGCCAGCTGCTCTTGTCGCGCCATCGAATGCCCGATCGCTCTCAGCTCTTCTCGAAAGATTAAGCAATCGCGCCAGTCAGCCCAGCTCTGATGCTCATTTATCCAGCCGTCGGCGAGGGCGCCGCGGATATTGGCTAGACAGGTTTCCAACTCGCGACTGTGCTCCAGCGAGTCGACGTCAAGCGTGCCAATGTCGCGGCGGTAAAGTTCGACCCAACCGAGGAAGCTGCAGAGCCGGTAAATATTGCTGCTTAATCTGTAGCGCAGATAATGTGTATTCACCGCGACGCTTTGCTCACGGGGCGCTGGCGTGGTTAATAGATCAAGGTCGACGTCGCGCTCCCTCTCGCGGTCTACATCCTCGCGCGACAGCCCATATAGGCGTCCGCTCAACTCCTTCGCGGCAAGAAAAAGCGGAAGCTGATACCTGCGATAGGCTTCCAATAAAGTCTGGTGGGCCTTCCGGCGCTCAATCCATCGGACCGCGATGAACTCCTTGATGTACATAGCGAACAAACTGCCGATCGTAGTGACAGCCGCTCCAAGGACGGTCAGCCCGAGAATTTCTTTGGTTTCCATTGCCGGGTGTTAGCACCCTTGCAGAACGCATAGTAGGCGCCTCGCGGTCTGCATGCCCCGGGAGCAGGCCCATTTAGTGTTAAAGTGGCCAGCCGGTGCATTCGGTTGTCGCAGTCGGCGTCGTACTGGGCATCGAGACCTTCGCCGGAAAAAAGCACGTTAGTTGAGCGGGCCTATCCGCCTTCTTCGCGCCTTGGCGCCTTCGCGTGCCCAACCTCTTTTTATCTCGCGCGAAGCCGCAAAGACGCGGAGACTCAGCCCTCGCCCACCAACTCCTTCGATTCCTGTCCCGCCCCAGCGATGCCGATGATCCGCACGTCGCGAGGCGTGACCGCATAGGCGATCGTTAGACGGCGGCGGAAGGGGACGGTCCGCAGGCCGGGCCGGATGTCGCCGCGGGCGGTGCCGCGGTGGGGGAAATCCGTCAGGCCGGCGATGCGGGCCATGATCGCGTCGATGTAGCGGGTGGCGATCTCCAGCGAAGCTTCGCGGGCGAGATATTCGTAGAGATTATTGAGCTGCGCCTTTGCCTCCGGCGTGACGACGAGGCGGCGCGTCACTCCTTGGCGGCGGCTTCGAGGCGATCGTGGGTCGCGGCGAGGCTCGCGCGCACTTCCTCGAGCGAAAGGCCTCTGGAGGGATCGGCCGCGAGAGCGTCGTACGCGGCCGCCACTTCCGTCCTCAGCCATTGCTCGACCGACTGCTCGCGGTCCTGGAGCGTGCGCAGGGCCTCCGCGATCACGTCGCTCTCGCTGCCATATTCGCCGGAGACGACCTTGGCTCGGACCTGCGCCGCCAAATCGTCGGGCAGAGTGACGCTGAGCTGGTGCCTGTCCGCCATCGGGCGTCTCCTTCCTCTTCGAAGATTAATCCGGGCGCTCAAGAGGCGCAACGGTGTCAGGCGGCGAAGGCTGATTCGGCTTATGGCGTCGTCTGGCGTGCGCGGCGGCGCCTTCGCGGCTTCAGCGTCTTTGCGTGCACAACCTCTTCTTCTGTCTCACGCGAAGGCGCAAAGGCGCAAAGGCGCGAAGGAGACGCTGAAGGGGCGGCCGAGGCGATATGCGGTCGACGCGAGCGGCAATTACCGCATGACGTTCGGCTTTCGCGAGCAGGATGCGATCAACGTGGACCTGGAAGATTATCACTGATCCTGGAAGGCAAGACGATGACCGACAAGCTGACCAAGGGCCTCAGGCCCGTCCACCCGGGCGAGATATTGCGCGAGGACGTGCTTCCCGCGCTCGGCGTCACTAAGACACGCTTCGCCGCGCTCCTGCACGTGTCCCGCCAGACCCTCTACGACATCCTCGGCGAGAAGCAGCCGGTGACCCCGCGCATGGCGCTCCGCCTCGGCCGCCTGCTCGGCAACGGCCCGGAGATCTGGGTCAGGATGCAAGGCGCCTACGACCTCGCGGTGGCGGCACGGGACCTCGGGCCGGAGCTGGAGCAGATACGCACGCTCAAGGCGGCTTAAGCTAAGCGATTCTGCTCAGCTTCGAGGAATATCGACGGCTCGCCGGCGGCGGCCGGAGCCTCCCCGATGCGATCGCCGACGGCCGTTCGTGTCCTCGACGACCTTACCGCGGCGAAGGCTGATCCGGGTTCACGCGAAGGCGCGGAGGCGCGGAGGGGCTGCGGCGCTGTAGAGGCCGTGCCGTCCCGATGAGGCTGCTGCAGGTCTTTTGAGCTTCGCTCCCCTGCTTTGTCCCTCGCGCCCCGCTTACTCGGCGGAAGACCGCCAAAAATGGGGGAAATAGCCTATTTGGTGATTTTGCTCGACTTCCAGCGGCAAATCCGCGTACAAAGGACGAACGATTGGGTGGCCGCCGTGGTGGGTCGGGGCGGGGTTTCGGAAGGGCCGTTCGGCTTGGGCCGGGCGGTTTTTTGCGGTTTGCGGGAGGTGTGGCCGTGGGCGAGGGTTCGGGTGGGGAGGAGCAGGCGCCAGCGGAGGCTGGGCTGGAGGGGATGTCGGTGCGGCCTTCCAGGCATCGCGACATGCAGATGGGGCGGGACGGGGGGCGCAAGCTGTTCAAGGGGAAGCTGCGCAAGGTGTTCCTCGAATGGTTCGCGGCGACGGGGAATTGCGTGTTCTCGGCGGCCAAGGCGGGGGTCTGCCACCAGACGGTGTGGAAGCACCGGATGGCGGATCCCGATTTCGCCGAGGCGTTCGACCGGGCGCTCGACCAGGGGGTGGTGCGGGCGAAGGCGCGGCTCGTCGAGGACAAGGCCAAGGCGCCCATCGCGATAGACGGCGACCTCGACGCGGTCGAGCTGGAGCCGGCCGACCCGGAGCGGGTGCTGAGGCTGGTCGGCGCGCAGGCGCGGGCGAAAGCCGGCGGGCGGCGACGGCAGCGGACGCGGGCGCGGATCGCCACCAATGCGGAAGTGGAGGCGGCGCTGCGCAAGCGCCTCGCCGTGTTCGCACGGCGGGAGCGGGCGCTCGGGCGCGGAAAAGACGCTCAGCCGCCGGGCCCCCTCCACCAGCCTTCGCCTTCGGCTACGGCCGGTCCCCCTCCCCGTTCCGGGGAGGAGCTATGAGCGACTTTCCGCTCGATCTGATGCGGGAGGCGGCGTTGGTGCTGCCGGACGAGGCGGCGTGGGACTGGTTCCTGAAGGCGCTGCCGGGGCCGGTCAAGCGGGCGATATTCCATGAATGGGCGTGGCAGGCGCATGGCGGGCAGCGCGCGCCCGGCGGGGCGTGGCGGACCTGGCTGCTGATGGCCGGGCGCGGCTTCGGCAAGACGCGGGCGGGGGCCGAATGGGTGCTCGAGCGGATCCGCGAGCATCCCGGCGCGCGGGTGGCCTTGGTCGGCGCGACCCGGGCCGAGGCGGCCAAGGTGATGATGGAGGGGCCGAGCGGGCTGCTCGCCCTCGCCCGGCCGGACGCGGCGCCGGCCTGGCGTCCGACTTTGGGGGTGGCGCGCTTTCCCTGCGGGGCCGAGGCGTGGCTCTATTCGGGCGCGAACGGCAACGGGCTGAGGGGGCCGGAGCATCATTTCGCCTGGTGCGACGAGCTCGCCAAGTGGAAGCAGGCCGACGCCGCCTGGGACAATCTCCAGATGGGGCTGAGGCTCGGCGATGGGCCGCGGGCGATCGTCACCACGACGCCGCGGGCGGGATCGATCCTGAGCCGGGTGCGGGGGCTGGCGGGGACGGTCGAGACCCACGGGCGGACGGATCAGAACGCGCACCTGCCCGGCGTCTTCGTCGACTGGGCGACGGCCACCTATGGCGGGACGCGGCTCGGCCGGCAGGAGCTGGACGGGCTGCTGTTCGAGGAGGTGGCGGGGGCGCTGTGGACGCGGGCGACGATCGAGCAATCGAGGGTGGCATCTTTCCTCCCCGGAACGGGGAGGGGGACCGCGACGCGAAGCGGCGTGGTGGAGGGGGCCCGAGCCCGACGCGGTGGAGAGGTGGGCCCCCTCCACCATGCTTCGCATGGTCCCCCTCCCCGTCCCGGGGAGGAGCTAAAGCGCATCGTCGTCGGAGTGGACCCGCCGGCGAGCGCGGAAGGGGATGCGTGCGGGATCGTGGTGTGCGGGATGGGCGAGGACGCGCTGCTCTACGTGCTCGACGATCGCAGCGTGGCGGGGGAGCGGCCGGAGGGCTGGGCGCGGGCGGTGGCGCGGGCGGCCGAGGCGTGGGGCGCGGACCGGGTGGTGGCGGAGAAGAACCAGGGCGGCGACATGGTGGAAAGCGTGCTGCGCTCGGCCGGGGCCTATCTGCCGGTGCGGCCGGTCAGCGCGTCGACCGGCAAGGCGGCGCGGGCGGAGCCGGTCGCGGCCCTGTTCGAGGCGGGCAAGGCGAAGCTGGCGGGGACTTTCCCGGAGCTGGAGGACGAAATGTGCGGGCTGACCGCCGGCGGCGGCTACGAAGGGCCGGGGCGTTCCCGCTCGCCGGACCGGGCCGACGCGATGGTCTATGCGATGACCGAGCTGATGAAGCCGGCGCGCGGCGAGCCGCGGATCCGGCAATTGTAGGCCGGGGCGGGCCGCGCCCCGAGCGGCGTGACAATGCCGGGGCGGAGGCATAGCATGCGGCGGATCGTGGGAGGGAAAGATGGCAGATGCGAACCCGCCGGCGGGCGTGACGCCGCCGCCGCAAGACGAGAGCGCGGGCGACAATGGGGGCGACATTTACGAGCCTTCGCTCGACATCCCGAGGCCGTCGGTGCGGCCGCTCAAGGCCTTCGCCTACGATCCCAGCCGCGGGCGGCGGCTCGGCAACAGCATGTGCGTCGAGGTGCGCTACGAAGAGCTGGCGCCCGGGCCGGTCGGCGACCGCTTCGCCGTGGTGGATTATGACGGGGCGCAGGATTGCTATTACGCGCCGGTCGACCTCGACCACCCTTCCCTGCTGATCCGCGGCGGCATGGACCCGAGCGAGGTCGACCCGCGCTTCCACCAGCAGATGGTCTATGCGGTCGCCTCGGAGACATTGGAGCGGTTCGAGGCGGCGCTGGGGCGGCGGGTGCATTGGCGGCGGCCGACCGGGCCGGACGGCGCGCCGGTGCGCGGCCGCAAGAACCGGCTCTACCTCCACCCGCACGCGATGCGCGAGGCCAACGCCTTCTACAGCCCCGACGTCCACGGCATCTTGTTCGGCTATTTCCAGGCGAGCCTGACCGACCCGGGGCAGAATTTGCCCGGCCAGACGGTGTTCACCTGCCTCAGCCACGACATCATCGCCCACGAGACCACCCACGCCATCGTCGACGGCATCCGCGCCTATTTCATGGAGCCGACCAACGTCGACGTCGCCGCCTTCCACGAGGCCTTCGCCGACCTCGCCGCTTTGTTCCGGCACTTCTCCCACAAGGAGACGCTGCTCGACACGATGCAGAAGACCGGCGGGCGGCTCTACGACCTCCACCTCAGCAGCGCCGCCTCGGACGCGGGGGCGGAGGCGGCGAAGAAGCCGCTCACCCAGGCCGAGATCGCCGAAGCCAATCCGCTGATCGGCCTCGCCAGCCAGTTCGGCGAAGCCTCGGGCATGCACGGCTCGCTGCGCAGCGCGCTCGGCACGCGGCCCAATTCGAAGCAGATCGAGACCGACACCGAGCCGCACAGCCGCGGCTCGATCCTGGTCGCGGCGGTGTTCGACGCCTTCTTCACCGTCTACCTCGCCCGCGCGACGCCGCTGCTGCGCATCTACCGCGCCGGCGGGCGGGTGAGCGACGACGTCCCGGGCGCGCTCGCCGAACTGCTCGCCAGGGAAGCCAGCCGGACGGCGGACATGTTCTTCACCCTGTGCGCCCGCTCGCTCGATTATTGCCCGCCGGTCGACATCACCTTCGGCGATTTCCTGCGGGCGCTGATCACCGCCGACCGCGACTTCTACCCCGACGACACCGACGGGGTGCGCGAGGCGCTGATGCAGGCCTTCCGGCTGCGCGGCATCGTCGCCGAGGACGCCGCCTCCTTCTCCGAGGATTCGCTGTGCTGGCCGGAGATCGCGCCGGGGCGGCTGACCGTCGAAGGGCTCGAGTTCGGCGACCCCAACGGCCTGGTGCGCGCCGAGCAGGACCATGACGGCGCATTGCTGCGCGCCTGGGCGAAGGCGAATGCGGCCAAGCTGCGGCTCGACCCGGATCTCGAGATCGAAGTGCCCTCCTTCCACCCGATGTTCCGGGTCGCGCAGGACGGCAGCCTCAAGACCGAGATGGTCGTCGAGCTGATCCAGACCCGCCCCGACGAGGCCGCCAACCCGCTGACCGGGCCGGTGCCGCTGCGCAGCGGCGTCACCCTGATTGTCGCCAAGCCGCCGATGGTGGAGGGGGAAAGGCAGGAGCCCTACGTGCGCTACGCGATCGGCAAGCATCTGACCGAGCGCCGCGAGGAAAGGCTGCGCACCACACTGGCGGCGAGCGAGGTCGCGGCGCGGGGCCCCGGCGGGCGGCTGACGATCAATTTCGGCCTGGTCCACGGAGGGGCGTGAGATGGCGACGCAGACGGGCAAGGCAGGCGGGGCGGACGCGGCGGACGCGGGCGCCAACACGGCGGCGGGCGGCGGCGGCGCCGGCACCGGGCCGCGCATCCGCATGTACCGGGTCGGCTTCGGCGACTTCTTCCTGCTCTCGGTGCCGACGGGAGCGGGCGCGATGGCGCACGTCCTCGTCGATTGCGGCGTCCACGCCCACGATCTGGGCGTAATGCCGGCGGCGGTGCGCCAGCTCAAGGCCGACACCGGCGGCGCGCTCGCGCTGGTCATCATGACCCATCGCCACGCCGACCATATTTCGGGCTTCGGCTCGGCCAGCGACGTCTTCAAGACCTTCACCGTCGAGCGGGTGTGGATGTCGTGGTTCGAGGACCCCAGGGACGACAAGGCGCTCAATATCCAGGCGGGGCTGCGCGCCACCGCGACCCACCTGCAGGCGGCGCTGGCGATGCGCGCCGGGCCGGGCGACGAGCAATATGCCCATATGGCCGGGAACGTGCTCGGCATCGGCAAGGGCGGCAATGCGGCGGCTCTGGCGATGCTGCACGCTTTCACCACGCCGGACGGCCAGCCGACGCCGGTCGATTATTATACGGCCGGCGACACGCCGATCCTCCCCGCCTCGCTCGCCGCCGGCGGGCTGGAAGCCCAGATCCTCGGACCGCCCCGCGACCTCAACCTCGTCGCGCAGATGGACAATGCCGCCCACCAATATCTCGCCTCCGACGAAGGCGAAGGCGGCGGGCCGGCCAAGATCTTCGCCGACGTCTACCGCCGCGCCGACTTCCCCTGGCAGGCCAGGAGCGAGCCGCTGTTCCCTGCCGAGACGGTCAGGGCCAATATCGAGGCGGCCCAGCCCGACGCGCTCGCCGCCGCCGCCAACAAGGCCGACAACGCGCTCAACAACCAGAGCCTCGTCGTGCTGTTCACCTTCGCCGGCAAGACCATGTTGTTCAGCGGCGACGCCCAATGGGGCAATTGGGCGAGCTTCCTGTTCGGCGGCGCGATCGGCACGCCCGGCCACACGGCGCTGACCGACGACAGCAAGGCGATCCTCGGCAAGCTCGATTTCTACAAGGTCGGCCATCACGGCAGCACCAACGCGACGCCGATCGACGTGGTCAACGCGATGAAGCAGGGCTGCTACGCGATGTGCTCGACCGATCCCGGCGCCTACGGCAATCCCGACAAGGGCACCGAAGTGCCACGCACGCCGCTGATGGACGCGCTCGAGACGCGCAGCGGACAGAAGCTGGCGCGCAGCGACCAGGTGCCGGTCGGCGACAAGCCGGCGACGCCCGGCCTCCCCCCGCTCGCCGCGCCCTACCAGCCCGGCCCCAGCGGCTCGATCGACCTCTGGCTCTGAGAAGGCCGGATAATGGGGGCACGTACTTTTCTCGAAAAAAGTACGTGTCCCCATTGAACCTGCGCGCATGGACCGGGGCTATCGTCGACCTCAGCAGCTTTCGGGTCATAACCAAAATCGGCTCACGCCGGGGAGCAAAAGCCGCAGCCGGTAGCATTAGCGCGGCCGGGACCCACATGGACGCGGGTACCTGGAACCGACAAGACTTTTCCCGGCTAAATTACCGTGACGTGAACGGACTACCTTATAGATTATTTATATTTTGGTTTTCGGCCGGTTACGAAAACAATGTTTATCGTTTATTTCCCGACATCCGGAACTATACGGACTGCGGGTCGTCTTGGTCTATGTCGAAGCCCGGGTAGAGTGCCTTGTCGGCGAACCCGCCTTCGGAATTGAACTTCGAGGCAAAGCCGCGCCACGCGGCGGCCGCGGACGATATTTTCTCGTACCGATTTTCCGCGCCGGGCGACCCGTCCGGCGCCGAACGTCTCCGAGAGCAGGTGCACGTCCTTCCCAGGCACCAGGGACTCAAGGAGCATCATGATGAAGTTCACCTTCCTGACCATGGCGGCCACCGCCGCCCTTTCCGTCGCCGCACCGGCCGCCGCCCAGAGCTGGCATGAAGATTCGAACCAGAGCGCTGCGCTGCAGACGCAGATCGACGACGGGGTCCGCAGCGGCGCCATCGCGCGCCGCGACATACCGGCGCTGCGCGACGGCCTTCGCCAGCTGGTCGCGATGGAACGCCAGTTCGGCGCGGGCGGCATCAACGCTCGCGAGGACGCCATCCTCCACGAGCGCGTGGTCGCGCTCGGCGAACAGATCGACTCGGCGACGCAAAGCCGCGGCTACCGGAACAGCAGCGGCGACAGCCGCGCCGCCTGGGAGGCGCGCTACGACCGGGACCATCGCGCGGCCTGGGAAGCGCGCTACGTCACCGAGCGCTCGGCCGAATATGACGGCGGCTACAGCCGGGCGCCGAGGCCGGCGTTCAACGACCGCTTCAACGGTCCCAATCGCGGCGACCGCTTCGCCGGCGACGTCCGCGTCGGCCAGCGTTTCTCGAGCCGCATGACCGCGATCCCGGCCGAATACCGGACCGACTATCAGGACAATGCCCAGGTCTATTACGGCTACGACAATCAGCGCGTCTATCGTGTCGATCGCCGCACCGGCCTGATCCTCGGGCTGCTCGATCTTTCCAACTGATCGCTCGCCCCTCCGACCACGCCAGGCCGGCCTAGACCGGCATCCACGATCGGGGAGAGAAGCGTCCGGGGCAACCCGGGCGCTTTTTTTTCCTTTGCAACGCCCCGGCCCGCGGGTTGCGTGCGGGACGGCCTCACCCGGCAGCTTCGCACGGCGACCGATCGAGTTCGCGGTGGGGACACGGGCTCACGCCGCTTCGGCGGGGGTGGCGGTCCATTCGCATTCGGAGAGGCTGATCGGATCGAGGAACATGCCGCCCATGCGGCCGCCCAATTGCCAGCGCACCTGCGCCTCGACCGGGCCAAGCCCGGGCACGTCGAGCGAGACGTAGCTGCCGATCCGCACCGGATCGGGGCATTCGGCCATGAAGCCGCCGGTCGAGACGTCGCAGACCTTGACCTCGATCGCGTAGAGATGCGCCTCGGTCAGCCGCGAGCGCGCGTAGACGCGGGTTCGCGCGGCTTGTCGCTTCTTGTAGAAAGACGGCTTGGAATCCATCGCCCGCAGACCCTCGTGTCGCGCCGCAGCCTAGGCGGGGAATTGTGAAAGAGGGGTAAAGGGGGGGCGGCGGTGGTGGTGGGTCGGTTTGGAGTTCCTGCACAAGATTGACTCCATGGGAGCCCTAGCGCAGCCTTGCCTGCTTCAAGAGGGGCAACCGATATGAAGCAGGTTCTGCTCGCCGCGCTTTTCGCCGCAACCGTTGCGAGCCCCGCCTACGCGATGACGTATTACCTCCAGGCACAGTGGCTGGATGGCGGCAACCGCTTTTGCCGTTACAGCAACGGCACCGTTCTGAACGTCGGCTACAGGATCTGCCCCCTTAGCATCCAAGGCTAAGCGGAGCGCTTTCCTATAGGGCTCACGTGGCTTCGGCGCGGGTGTCATAGCGTCGATCTTCGCGACCATGACGGCCCGCGCCATGGCGCCGTGCGAGGCTTGGTGCCCGCGGTGTTCATGGATGCCGGATCAAGTCCGGCATGACGAGGATGGGTGGCGGCCGTGCCGGTCCTCCCCCCGTCATTCCGGCGGAGGCGGGCCCGTGGGGAGGGGGCGCCTCTAATCCTCCCTGTGGAGCGCCAGCTCCATGGGGAGGGGGACCAGCCGGAGGCTGGTGGAGGGGCATTGCCGACTCAGAAAAGCCCTCCACCGCACTTCGTGCGGTCCCCCTCCCCATCGGCTTCGCCGACAAGGAGGACTGTCTACCCCTGGCCCGCTACCCAGGGGGGCGTGGGTGGGGTATCGGGTGGGGATGCGCGGGGCTGCTTTCCTGGTTGCGGCGATGCTGCTCGTCCTCGCCGGCGGGTGCCGCGGGGATGCGACCGGGCCGGTGCCGGTGAGCGCGATCGGGGCGGCGCCGCATGCCGCCAACCCCAATCGCGAGCCGCTCGACGCGCCCTCGGCCTTTTTGCTCCAGAGCGTGGCGCAGGGGCTGGTGCGGTTCGACGCCACCGCTGACATCGAGCCGGGGCTCGCCCAAAGCTGGATCGTCTCCAACGACGGGCTGCGCTACACGTTCAGGCTGAAGCGGGCGCGGTGGCCGGACGGCAGCCGGATCACCGCCGAGCAGGTGGTGGCGCGGCTGAAGGCGGCCTCGGCGCCCGCCAGCGCCAATCCGCTCAAGCCTTTGCTCGGCGCGATCGACGAGATCGAGACGATGACCGACGAGGTGCTGGAGATCAGCCTCAAGTCGCCGCGCACCAACTTCCTGCAATTGCTCGCCCAGCCGGAAATGGCGATCGTGCGCAACGGCGCCGGCTCGGGGCCCCTGGCGGTCGAGCCGGGCAAGGACGGCGCCATGCTGCTGCGCCCGCCGCCGGTGCAGGATGCCGAGGACGACATCGTCGCCGAGCCGTTGACGCCGGTGCTGCTGCGCGGTGAGGCGGCGGCGATGGCGGTCGCGCGCTTCGAGGCGGGCGAGAGCCAGCTCGTGCTCGGCGGCACGGCGGGCGACCTGCCGGTGGCGCGGGCGGCGGGGCTGCCGCGCGGCGCCCTGGTCTTCGATCCGGTCGCGGGCCTGTTCGGGCTGAGCTTCGGCAAGGCCGGCACGGGGCCGCTGTCGCATCCCGAGGCGCGGCAGGCGCTGGCGATGGCGATCGACCGGCCGGGCCTCGTCGCCGCGCTCGCCGTGCCCGGCCTCGCCGCGCGGGAGAGCCTGACGCCGCCGGGGCTGGAAGGGCTGGCCAATCCGGCGGCGGCGGCGTGGACCGCGCTCCCCCTCCCCGCCCGGCGCGCGGCGGCGCGGGCGGCGCTGGCGCCGTTGCTCAAGGGGGAGCGGCTCCACCTCCGGGTGGCGATGCCCGAGGGGCCGGGCTGGCGGCCGGTCTTCGCCCTGCTGCGGCGCGACTGGGCGACGATCGGCGTCGACGCCATGCGGGCCGGGCCGCGCGACGCCGCGGCTGACCTTCACTTCATCGACGAGGTCGCGCCGGTCAGCCTCGCCACCTGGTATCTGCGGCACTTCACCTGCGCGGCCAGCGCGGTCTGCGACCCGGCGGCCGACACCGCGCTCGAAGCGGCCCGCAACGCGCTCGACCCGGCGGTGCGCGCCGCCCATCTCGCGGAAGCCGACCGGAGCCTTGCGGCCGCCGCGCCGTTCATAGCGCTGGCGGCGCCGGTGCGCTGGTCGCTGGCGGCGCCGAGGCTGACCGGCTTCCGGCCCAATTTGTTCGGCCGCCACCCGGCCGGGGAGCTGCTGCGCCCGGCACCGTGACGAGAAAGGACGAGGAATGCCCGCCGTGAACCGTGAGAATGTCGAGGCGCTGGCGCGTCAGCTCCCGTTCGGCCGCGACCCGCAATCGGTGCGGCGGCGGGTCGAGGCGATGGAGGTGTTGCTCGAGCGGCTGTTCGTGGTGCCGGGGCTCAACCGGCAAGTCGGCCTCGACGTGATCCTCGACGTGATCCCGATCGCCGGCGACGTCATCGCCGCCGGCATGGGCGCCTGGATGGTGTGGGAAGCGCGCAACCTCGGCATGCCCAAATGGCATATCGCGCGGATGGGCGGCAATGTCGGCTTCGACTTCCTGCTCGGCGCGATCCCGTTCGTCGGGGCGATCCCGGATTTGTTCTTCCGCTCGAACAGCCGCAACCTCAAGATCATCAAGCGCTGGCTCGACAAGCACCACCCGGCGACGCGGACGGTGGAGGGGGAAGTGGTGGAGCGGCGGCTGCGGTAGGGGGGGAGTCAGTCCTCCCTGTCGCCGCAGGCGATGGGGAGGGGGACCGCACGAAGTGCGGTGGAGGGGCAATTCGGAGTCCGGAAGGCCCCTCCACCAGGCTTCGCCTGGTCCCCCTCCCCATGCGCTGCGCGCACAGGGAGGACTAGAGGCGCCCCCGCGTTACGCTTCCGCGCCTCGGAACCAAAGGCGGGAGGGGGGGAGGAAGAGGAGGACGACCGCCACGGTCATCATCGCCAGCTGCAGGGTCGAAATGAGGCCGACGGTGCCGGCGGCGAGGGTCGCGCCGATGGCGGGGAGGGTGAAGACCAGCTCCACGGCGACGATGAGGGCGAGCAGCCAGCGCGCGACGTTGCTCGCCCGGCGCGAGGCCAGGAGGATGAGCAGCACGAGGATCGCGACGTAGACCAGGACGAGAATGGCCACCGCCGCCTCGATGCCGCTGCCGAGCACGGCGCTCCGCGCCTGGGCGACGATGCCGTCCCAGGTGAGCCAGGTGACCAGCAGGCCCAGCGCCACGGCGGCGAGAGACAGGATTTCGAACGAGACGATAGTTTTGGGTCGCAAGGCCCCCTCCCCTGATTTTGTCCGTGGGTAGCGTTCAGAGCGGCTCGAAGTCGAGTCCGATGTCGACGGCGGGCGCCGACTGGGTGATGCGGCCGACCGAGACGTAGGTGACACCGGTCGCGGCCTTGTCGCGGATCGTCTCCAGAGTGACGCCGCCGCTCGCCTCGGTGGGGACGCGGCCGGCGACGAGGCGGACCGCGTCGCGCAGCGCCGGCGGATCCATGTTGTCGAGCAGGAGATGGGTGGCGCCGGCGGCGAGGGCCGGCTCGACCTGGTCGAGCCGGTCGACCTCGACGATGATGCGGGCGATGCCGGCGGCGGCCGCCCGCCGCGCCGCCTCGGCGACGCCGCCG
>JBJMTY010000007.1:0-15573 GCA_045811445.1 Allosphingosinicella sp.
CCGCATCAGCCCATGATCGACGAAGACGCAGGTGAGCTGATGGCCGATCGCCTCGTGGATCAGCACCGCCGCGACCGCGCTGTCGACCCCGCCCGATAGGCCGCAGATCACCCGGCCTTCGCCCACCTCCGCGCGGATCTCGGCGATCTTGGTGGCGCGGAACTCGGCCATGGTCCAGTCGCCGGCAAGCCCGCAGACGTGGCGGACGAAATTGGCGAGGAGCTTGCCGCCGTCGGGCGTGTGGACGACCTCGGGGTGGAACATCAGCGAGAAGAAGCGCCGCGCCTCGTCGGTCGCCACGGCATAAGGCGCGCCTTCGGACGAGGCGACGACGCTGAAGCCCTCGGGCAGGCCCTCGACGCGGTCGCCGTGGCTCATCCAAACCTGGTGGGTCTCGCCCTTTTGCCAGAGGCCGTCGAACAGCACGCTCTCGCCGATGATGTCGATGAACGCGCGGCCGAACTCGCGCTGGTCCGAGGGAGCGACGCGGCCGCCGAGCTGGTGCGCCATGGTCTGCTGGCCGTAGCAGATGGCGAGGATCGGCAGGCCGGCGTCGAAGAAATGCTGCGGCGCCCGCGGGCTGTCGTCCCACATCACCGAGGAGGGGCCGCCGGAGAGGATGATGCCCTTGGGCTTGAGGCGCTCGAACGCCTCGTCGGCGCGGTTGAACGGCGCGATCTCGCTATAGACCCCGGCCTCGCGCACGCGGCGGGCGATGAGCTGGGTCACCTGGCTGCCGAAATCGACGATGAGGATGGAGTCGGACGGCCGGATCGTCATGGCGGGCCGATAGGCGAGCGGCCGGGCGGGTGTAAAGCGCAGCGACGCCTTGCGCTCCCGCCGCGAAAGAGGGACGAGGAGGCGTGCATCGGCAGGAGGGTGAGATGGGCGAGACCACGGACCTCAGCATCGAACGCGTGCTCGACGCGCCGCACCACCTCGTGTGGAAAGCCTATACCGACCCCGAGCTGCTCAAGAAATGGTGGTGCCCGCGCCCCTACCAGACGCCGGAATGCGAGCTGGAGGTTCGGCCCGGCGGTCGCCTCTACACGCGGATGACCGGGCCGGACGGGTTCGACGAGGCGAGCACCGGCTGCTTTTTGGAGGTCGTCGAGGGCGAGCGGATCGTCTGGACCAGCGCGCTCGGCCCCGGCTGGCGGCCCAATGTTTTCGATCCCTCGGGATGCGGCGGCTTTCCCTTCACCGTGACCGTCACCCTCGCGGATGCCGGCGACGGCCGCACGCGCTACCGCGCCACGGTCATGCACGCCACCGCAGCGGACCGCGAGACGCACGAGACGATGGGCTTCCACGACGGCTGGGGCACCTGCGCCGACCAGCTCGGCGAGGTCGCGGCGAGCCTGGCCTAGGCTAGGCCTGGGGCTGCGGCGACGGCGGCGGCGTCTCGGCGCCGCGAAAGCCGTAGAGGGTGCCGTTGCGGACGGTGCAGCTGAACGGCGCGCGCACGCCGCTCTGCTCGACGGCGACGATGCCTTCTACCGTGTAATAGCCCTTGCTCTTGGAGACGTGGCCGACCTCGGCCACCGGACCGCCGAGGCGGGATTCGGCTTCGTGGCTGCAGACGTCGACGGCGGCATCCTGCCTCGCGACATTGCCCTGGCTGATCGCCGAGAAGAGCGCGGCGATGCCGCCGACCACGGCGACGCCCGTGAAGACGTCGCCCGCGTCGATATCGTCATGATGGTAATGATGATATCCGCCGCGCGCCGCGGCCGGCGCCGCCGACATCGCCACCACCGCCGCCGCCGCGGCTCCCGCTATCGCCCTTCTCATGTCCCGCACGCTCCCTCGTTCGAAAGTCCCGGCCGATGGCTACGGCGCCGACCCTGTCCCGCGGCTGAACTAAGGCATCCAGGCGACGGCCGCGTGGTGGCCGGCATCGTGAAGGTCGCCGTGGCTCGCAAAGGCGGCCGCCGGAGCGGGGTCGCCGAAGCTGAAATCGGCGGCCGAGAGCTGCTTGGGCTTGGTGCCTTCGACCAGGATCGTGTCGCCCGTCCCCCAGGTGATCAGGGTGTCCTTGCCCGAGGCGGTCAGAATCAGCTCGGAGAAGCTGTGCGGCCCGTCGGTGAAGGCGATCCTGTCCTGGTGACTGAAGTCGGTGATCCGGTCGTCGCCCGAGCCGGCGCCGAAGCGGAACGTGTCGGCGCCCTGGCCTCCGGTCAGAACGTCGTCGCCGCCGCCGCCGACCAGAATGTCGCTGCCCTTGCCGCCGTTGAGGATGTCGTTGCCGTCGGCGGGGACCGGATCGGTAAGCCCCGCCGCGTCGACGTCACCGTAGGTGGTGATCGGGCCGGACGTGCCGACTCCGTGCGTGTCGGCGATGATTCGGCCGTCGCCGTAGAGAATGTCATCGCCGTCGCCGCCGTTCAGCGTGTCCGCGCCTTGGTCGCCGGCAAGCACATTGTTGCCGCCGTCGCCGGTCAGATTGTCGTTGCCGTTGGAGCCGGAGAGATTCTCGAAGCCGGTCAGCGTGTCGCTGCCGATCCCGGTCGCCTGCGCGCCGCCCTGGAGGAGCAGCGAGACGGTCACCCCGGCCAAAGCCGCGCCATTTTCCCACAGCGAGAAGGTGTCGTTGCCGGTGCCGCCGTCGGCAATGACGTTGCCCGTCCCCGCCTCGATCAAATCGTTGCCGCCGCCGCCGGCCATAGTATCATTGCCGTTCTCGCCCCACAGCCAATTGTCGCCTGCGTCGCCGATCAGCACGTCGTCGAAAGTCGTGCCCGAGGCGTGCTCGATCGAGACCAGAATATCCATGCCCTGCCCTGTATTCTGGGCGACGCCTTGAATGTTGAGGTCGACATGGACGCCGCCGGTGGCGTCGTGGAAGAAAGCGGCGCGGTCCCAGCCAGCGCCGCCGTCGATCACGTCGTTGCCGAAGCCGCCGCCCAGATAATCGTCGCCGTTTCCGCCTTTCAATGTGTCGTCGCCGGCGCGGGCCCGGAGGTAATCGTGGCCGTCGCCGCCGGCGAGCGTATTGGCGCCGCCGTCGCCGAGGATCTGGTCGTCATAGGCCGAGCCGGTCACGTTCTCGATGCTGTGGAGGTCGTCGTCGCCGGCGCCGCCGGTCGCGAAGCCCGAGGCGAGGTCGACGAACACTTCGGCGCCCGCCCCGGCATAGCTCGCCGTGTCGATGCCGCCGCCGCCGTAGAGGCTGTCGTCGCCGTCGCCGCCTTCGAGCACGTCGTCGCCATCTATGGTGTCCGGCGCGAAGGCGGCCCCCACGTCGGCGTAAGTGGTGATCGGTCCGGACGTCCCGGTGCTGTGCGTGTCGACGATGATCCGGCCGTCGCCGTAGAGGATGTCGTTGCCCGCCCCGCCGGAGAGCATGTCGTTGCCCTCGTCGCCGGCGAGAATGTTGACGCCGCCGTCGCCGGTCAGCGTATCGTTGCCGCGGGAGCCGGAGAGGTTCTCGAAGCCGGCCAAGGTCATCGCGCCGATGCCGGTCGCCTGCGCTCCGCCCTGGAGGAGCAGCGAGACGGTGACGCCGGTCGCATAGGCCTCGTCGTTGTTCCAGACCGAGAGGCTGTCATTGCCGAGGCCGCCGTCGGCGGTGACATTGCCGGCGCCGACTTCGACCAGATCGTTGCCGGCCCCGGCCGAGAAATTGTCGTCGCCGCCTTCGCCCCACAGCCAATTGTCGCCGCCGTTGCCGATCAGCGTGTCGGCGAAGAAGGTGCCGGAGGCGTGCTCGATGCCGATCAGGGTGTCCATGCCGAACAAAGTGTCCTGCGCGATGCCCTGAATGCCGAGATCGACATGGATGCCGACCGGCGAGGTGTGGAAGGCGACCCGGTCGAGGCCGGCGCCGCCGTCGATCACATCGTCGCCCGGGCCGCCGTCGAGATAATCGTCGCCGTCCTCGCCGTGGAGCTCGTCCTGGCCGCCGAGCGCGCGCAGATAATCGTGCCCCGCGCCGGCGTGGATCGTATCGTCGCCCGCGGTACCGAACAGGACGTCGTCGCCCGCCGTGCCGTTGATGTCCGCCATCTTGCCGTCCCCCCAAAGTCGAATCGAAAACCTAACGCAGCCAAGGGCCTCTGCCTAGCGGGGAACAGGGCGGCGTGCGGACGGTTTGCCCCACGAGAGGACGAGCCGAAAGGACGAGCCATGCCGGGCGACGACCGCAGCTATTGGAACGCCACGGCGGGCCAGGGGGCGAGCTTCCCGGCGCTGAGGGGCGCGCTCGAGGTGGACGTCGCCATCGTCGGCGGCGGCATCGTCGGCGTCACCGCGGCGCGGCTGCTCAAGGACCGCGGCGCGACCGTCGCTTTGGTCGAGGCGCGGCGGGTCGGGCGGCAGGTCACCGGCAAGTCGACCGCCAAGATGAGCTCGCAGCACGGCATCCTCTACGCCACCCTCGTCAGCAAGTTCGGCGAGGACAAAGCGCGGCTCTACGCCGACGCGCAGGAGGCGGGGATCCGCAAGATCACGGAGCTCGCCTCCCAGTACGGCGTCGACGCCGACATCGAGCCGAAACCCGCCTTCGTCTACACGAACGACGACTCATACGTGGAGCAGATCGAGAAGGAGGTGGAGGTCGCGCAGCGGCTCGGCCTCCCCGCCACCCTCACCCGCGACACCGGCCTGCCCTTCGACGTGCTGCAGGCAATGCGCTGGGACGGCCAGGCCCAGTTCCACCCCACCAAATATGTCCAGGGCCTCGCGGCGACCATCCCCGGCGCGGGCAGCCACGTCTTCGAGAACAGCCGCGTCGTCGATTGGGACACCGACCGGGTGGCGACCGACGACGGCGTCGTCCGCGCCCGCCACGTCGTTATGGCGACCCATATCCCGCTCGGCCAGATCGGCATGTACTACGCCCTCGCTTATCCGATGGCGGAGCCGGTGATCGCCGCGCCGATCGGCCGCGTGCCGCCGGGAATGTACAAGAATGCCGAGCAGCCCGGCCACTCGATCCGCACCCACACAGGCCCCGATGGGCAGGTCTGGGGCATCGTCGCCGGCAATCACTACAAGCCCGGCCATGTCGATGACGAGCAGAGCTACATGGCCGACATCGAGCGCTGGCTGACCGACAATTTCGAGGCCGGGCCGGTCCGCTATCGCTGGATCAACGAGGATTACAGCGCGATGGATTCGGCGCCGTTCATCGGCTGGTCGCACCATGGCGGCAGCGGCTATCTCGTCGCCACCGGCTTCGCCGCCTGGGGCATCTCCAACGGCACCGCCGCGGCGATGATCATCGCCGACCTCGCCACCGGCCAGGAGAATCGCTGGACCGAGATGTTCGACGCGGCCCGGATCAAGCCGGTCGCCGGCGCCGGCGAGTTCGCGAAGGAGAATGCCGAGGTCGCCGCCCACCTCGTCTCGGGCTACCTCTCGCGCAAGCCCAGGAGTTTCGACGAGCTCGCCCCCGGCGACGCCGCCATCCTCAAGATCGACGGCGACAATGTCGCGGCCTATCGCGACGAGGAGGGCCGCGTCCACGCCGTCTCGGCCGTCTGCACCCATATGGGCTGCATCCTTGGCTGGAACGCGACCGACCGCACCTGGGACTGCCCGTGCCACGGCTCGCGCTTCGAGTTGTCGGGCGAGGTGATCCACGGGCCGGCGACGCGGCCGCTGGGAAGCAAGCTCACCGGCTGAGCGGACCTGATCGAGGTCAAGGCGACTTCGCTTGCCGCCGGCCACGGCTGCTCGTAATTTTGCAGGCGTGAGCGAGATGTCGAGCCTTCCGGCCGGCGATGCCCAGGCCCGAGCGGTGCCGCCGCTGCCGCCGCTGTTCCGCGCCGGCAAGCGGTTGCGGCACCGGATCAGCGCCGTCATCGCCGGCTCGTCCAGGGTCGGCGACACGCCGGTCTACGACCCTGCCCTCTTCCCCTGGATCGCCGAACTGGAAGCGCGCGCGCCGGAGATCGAGGCAGAGCTGCGCGCGCTCCTCACCCGCGAGGAAGGCATCCCGCCGCTCGCTGAAATCTCGCCGGACCACCGCCGCATCGCGCCGCCCGGCAAATGGAAGAGCTTCTTCCTCTACGGCTACGGCTACCGGAACGACGAGAATTGCGCGCGCTGTCCGCGAACCGCCGAAGCGGTCGCGCGCATTCCGGGCCTCAACAGCGCCTTCTTCTCGATCCTCGCGCCCGGCGCCCACATCCCGCGCCACCGCGGCGTCACCAAGGCGATCCTCACCGCCCATCTCGGCCTGGTCGTGCCGGCCAAACGGGCGAAATGCCGCATGCAGGTCGACGACCGGATGCTGGGCTGGCGGAAGGGGAAGGTGCTGGTCTTCGACGACACCTATTTCCACGAAGTGTGGAACGACACCGACGAGCACCGCGCCATCCTGCTCGTCCAGTTCCGCCGGCCGACCGGCTGGCTCGGCCGGCTGGTCGGCGGCGCCTTCCTGGGCGCGGTGCGGCGCTCGCGCTTCGTCCAGGACGCGCGCTCCAGCCTCGGCGATTGGGAGAAAGCGATGCAGCGGCTCGAACGGGAGCCCTGAATCAAAAACCCCGCCGCGCAAGGGGGGCACGCGGCGGGGCCGTTGATACCGGGCGCGCGCGAGGCGCTTCACCGGCCCGGCCGCCAGGGAGGGTGCGGCCTGAGCCTGAGATAGGAAGCGCCCCGGAAAGTTAAAGGTCTTTATCTGCAACTGATTTCGGATCAGTCCGCGCAGGCCTGCTCCATCTGCGCGAAATGGCTTTCCGGCTCCTCGGCCGCGGTCGGCGGCGCCGGCTCGGCGAGGGTCAGTATCTCCGCGCCGCCGAGGCTCAAGGTGCGGTGGACCGGGCATTTGCCGGCGATCTCGACCAGCTTCGCCCGCTCGTCCGGGCCGATCGCGTTCGAGAAAGAGAGCCGCCGGGTGAAGCGGTCGCGGCCGCCGGCCAGGTCGTGGTCGACCGAGACGGCGAACTGGCCGAGCTTCAGCCCCTTGCGCCCCGCGTAGAGCCTCAGGGTCATCGACGTGCAGGCGGCCAGCGCCGCCGAGAGGAGCTGATAGGGGGTCGCCCCCGCGCCGCCACCGCCGACCTCGACCGGCTCGTCCGCCAGGATCGGCCCGCCGGGAAGCTCGATCCGCGTCGCGAATGTCTCCTCCCCGATCGGGCGGGCGACGGCGGGCGCTACCGGCAGGGTGGAAGGCCGGGCAAAGGGGCCGATGACGAGGTCATTGGCAGGCGAGGCACTCGTCGTAATCGGTGGTCGCGGCGAGCTGGATTTCCTTCAGCTCGGGCGTGTTGTCGGCCTCGACCCCGCCCGCGAAGCCGGCGCGCTGCACCGACTTGGAGCGCAAATAGTAAAGCGACTTGATGCCCAGCTCCCACGCCCGGAAGTGGAGCATGAGCAGGTCCCATTTGTCGACATCGGCGGGGATGAACAGGTTCAGCGAGGTCGCCTGGTCGATATAGGGCGTGCGGTCGGCGGCGAGCTCGATCAGCCAGCGCTGGTCGATCTCGAAGCTGGTCTTGAAGACGTCCTTCTCCTCGGGGGTGAGGAAATCGAGGTGCTGGACCGAGCCGCCCTGCTCGAGGATCGAGTTCCACACCGCGTCCGAATTCTTCGACTTCTCCATGAGCACCCGCTCGAGGTGCGGGTTGCGGATCGACCAGGAGCCGCTCAGCGTCTTGTGGGTGTAGATGTTGGCGGGGATCGGCTCGATGCAGGCGGAGGTACCGCCGGTGATGATCGAGATGCTCGCGGTCGGCGCGATCGCCATCTTGCACGAGAAGCGCTCCATTACGCCCATGTCGGCGGCGTCCGGGCAGGGCCCACGCTCGTGCGCCAGCATCATCGAGGCTTCGTCGACCTGGGCGCGGACATGCTTGAAGATCTTGAGGTTCCACGATTTGGCCATGGCGCCCTCGAACGGGATCGCGCGGGCCTGAAGGAAGGAGTGGAAGCCCATCACGCCGAGCCCGACCGAGCGCTCGCGCATGGCTGAGTACTTGGCCCGCGCCATCTCGTCGGGCGCACGGTCGATATAGTCGGTGAGGACGTTGTCGAGGAAGCGCATCACGTCCTCGATGAAGCCCTTGTCCTTGTTCCACTCGTCCCACGTCTCGAGATTGAGCGAGGAGAGGCAGCAGACCGCGGTGCGGGCCTTGCCGAGATGGTCGATGCCGGTCGGCAAAGTGATCTCGGAGCACAGGTTCGAGGTCGAGACCTTGAGGCCGAGGTCGCGGTGATGCTTGGGCATCGACCGGTTCACCTTGTCGATGAAGATGATGTAGGGCTCGCCGGTGGCGAGGCGGGTCTCGACCAGCTTCTGGAAAAGCGCGCGGGCGTCGACCGTGCCGCGCTCCGACTGGTCCTTGGGCGAGCGCAGGGTGAATTCGCCGCCGTCGCGCACCGCTTCCATGAAGGCGTCGGAGACCAGCACGCCGTGGTGGAGGTTCAGCGCCTTGCGGTTGAAGTCGCCCGAAGGCTTGCGGATCTCGAGGAACTCCTCGATCTCGGGGTGCGAGATGTCGAGGTAGCAGGCCGCCGAGCCGCGGCGCAGGCTGCCCTGGCTGATCGCCAAGGTCAGCGAATCCATGACGCGGACGAACGGGATGATGCCGCTGGTCTTGCCGTTGAGGCCGACCGCCTCGCCGATGCCGCGGACATTGCCCCAATAGGTGCCGATGCCGCCGCCGCGCGAGGCGAGCCAGACATTCTCGTTCCAGGTGCCGACGATGCCCTCGAGGCTGTCGTCGACGCTGTTCAGGTAGCAGGAGATGGGCAGGCCCCGCCCCGTCCCGCCGTTCGACAGGACCGGCGTCGCCGGCATGAACCAGAGCTTCGAGATGTAATCGTAGAGCCGCTGGGCATGCTCGGCATTGTCGGCATAGGCCGAGGCGACGCGGACGAACAGATCCTGGTACGATTCGCCGGGCAGCAGATAGCGGTCGGTCAGCGTGTCCTTGCCGAAATCGGTCAGCAAGGCGTCGCGGCCATGGTCGATCTCGACGGAAAAGGACCTGGGCTCGGGTGCCCGGGTTTCGCCGACGCCGAGCTTGGCGCCTGCCGGCTGATTCGGCGTCTCGACGGTCGCGGTGGCCACGTCGCTCGTTCCCACTTCGCTGCTGCCCGAAAGATCCATCTCTTTGCGCCCTCTGCTCTTCGTTCGCAATCCGTTCCAGCCGGATTAACCCGATCTTAGGCGCTTTCGTGCGGGGGCGCGGCGCCTATTTCGGCTTGTCCCCGATATCCACATGCGGGACGCGGGAGCGCCTGCCGGAGATATGGTCTCGCGGCCCGACGCATACAAGCTCTAGCGTCGCCCCCATGGCAGCGCCACCAGCCATAGTGCCTCAACCCGCCCCGGCCGCCAAGACGGTAAATGACTTATCCACCAAAAAGCGGCGGCACGAAGGACGTTACGGGACCGCTTTGAGACACCGGGGTACTGGATCAAGTCCGGCATTACGATGTCACGAATAGCCGAGCGCGTCGAACGCCAGGGCGACCCCCGCTTCCGCCGCGGCGCCGAGCGCGAGGCCGGCGCCGACGTCGGTTGGATAATGCGCGCACCGCGGGATCTGGGCCAAAGCGAGGATGGCGGCGCCGGCATAAGCGGGCAGAGCGTGTTCGGGGTAATCGCGGGCGAAGGCCCTCGCGACGGCGAGGGCGCCGGCGCTGTGGCCCGACGGGAAGCTGGTCTCCTCCTTGGCGGTGCTGCGGCCGCGGCGCGGGCGGTGGTCCTTGCCGGGCTTCGCCGCCGAGCGCGGCCGAGTGCGGTCGACGCGATGCTTGATGAAATCCTTGGCGAGAGTCGCGACACTATGGGCGGCGAGCATCCGCCAGCCCGTCCGCGCCAGCCGGCGGTCGCCGGCGAAGAGGCCGACGGCGATCACCGCGCCGCACAGCGCCCGCATCTGCGGCTGGTCGCCGAGATCGGCGACATATTCGAGCGCGCGCACCGCCGGCGAATGCTCGCGGCGCCGCATCGCAGACGCCGCCTTCGCGTCGACCGCCAGCGCCCGCTCCCTGGGGTCAGACCGTTTCGTCATGCCGGGCGAAGATCGAGCCGTCGTAGCGCGCCAGCAGGTCCACCGGCCCGTCGTAGAGGGCGCAGGCGCCGGCTTCCTCCAACGCCGCGTCGGGAAAGCCGCCCGAGCGGAAGCCGACGGCGCGCAGGCCCGCTTGGGCGGCCGCCTTCACGTCCCACACCGAATCGCCGACGACGACCGCCTCGCCGGCCGCGACGCCCGCTTTCCCCAGCGCCGCCTCGAATATGTCCGGGCAGGGCTTGGAAGCGCCGACATCGTCCTTCGAGGTCGTCGCCGCGACGAGGTCCTCGCAGCCGATCAGGCCGAGATAATAGCCGACTTCCTCGGCGTGCGACGAGGACGCGAGCACGACGCCCAGCCCGTCCGCGACCAGCCGCGCGAACAGCGCCCTGACGCCCTCGAAAGGCATTGCGCGGGGCAGATAGTCGCGTTTGTAGAGGTCGCCGCGCCAGGCCTCGATCCGCTCTTTCTCCTCGTCGCCAAGGCCGGGCAGCAGGCTCGGGATGAGGTTGTCGCCCCCCTTCCCCACCTGCCAGCGTATCTTGTCGAGCGGCAGATCGTGGCCGAAACGGCGGAAGGCCTCGCGCCAGGCGGCGGCGTGGAGGTCGTTGGTGTCGACGAGGGTCCCGTCGACGTCGAACAGCACGGCGCGAGGGCGTGAGGGGCAAGCGGCCATGCCCCGACAACCGCCGGGGGCGGCGCGAGTTGCGTCAGCCGCAGTCGGCGGCGCGATAATCGAGCAGCGGCCCGTCCGGCGACGCGATGCCGCAGATGCGCGGGTAAAAACCGATGAATTGCTCGATGCCCGGCGAGACGCTCACGCTCCACTCGCTGCCGTCCTCGCGGCGGAGGACGAGCTCGACCCGGCCGCGGACGGCGGCGGCGAAGAAGGGCGAGGCGACAAGGCTGCGCATGGGGATGAACATGCCAGCCAAACCTTCACAAAAGCTTTCCGGCTCCGGGGTTTGACTCCCTTAATCCGGAATAAAGAACTTTCCGTCAGAAGCGGGCGGCATCGGGCGGAGACAATCTTGAGCGGGATAGTGAGCAGGTTCCGGGAGATCAGGCGGACCGACGGGGCCGTGGCGGACGAAGTGCGCCGCTCGCTCGTCGAGACGCTGTTCGCGTCCGCGACCTCACTCGGCATCGGCGCGGTCAGCGGCGGCGCGGCCAGCGCCACCGTCGCCTTGCGCAGCGGCGACCCGTGGCTGGCCGTCATCGCCATCGCCGTCGCCCTGACCGGCGCTCTCCGCGTCTCCCACGCCGTCTTCTTCCACCGCGAGCCCGCCCCCGACACGGTGGCCAGCGCCCGGTCCGAGACGATGTACGAGGTCGGCGCCTGGGCCTATGCCTCCCTGCTGGGCGCGCTCGCTTTCTTCACCCTCACCCGCTCCGACGACGCGCTCCTCCACCTCCTCGCGGCGGTGACGGCGAGCGGCTATGCCGCCGGCATTTGCGGCCGCAACGCCGGCCGGCCGGTGATCGCGATCGGCCAGCTCACGCTCGCCGCCGGCCCGACCGCGATCGGGCTGTTCCTCAGCGAAAATCCGGTGCGCTGGGTGCTGGGCTGCGTCATCCTCGTCTTCATCGTCGGCATGGTCGACATCACCCTCCAGACCTATTCCGCCGTGCTGAAGGCGATGTCGGCGACGCGGGAGCAGAAGCGCCTGACCGCCCGCTTCGAGCGGCTCGCCCGCTACGACGCGATGACCGGCCTCGAGAATCGCGGCGCCTTCCAGGAGCGGCTGCAGGCCGAGCTTGCCCGACTCGATCCCGAGAGCGGCGAGGAAGTCGCCGTGCTGTGGATCGACCTCGACAAGTTCAAGGAGATCAACGATTCGCTCGGCCACCCGACCGGCGACCGGGTACTGTGCACCGTCGCGCGCCAACTTTCGGCGATCGTCGACGGCCGCGGCAGCGTCGCCCGCTTCGGCGGCGACGAGTTCGTGCTGCTCGCCCGCGGCGACCGCCCCACCCTCGTCGACGAGCTGGCCCGGGAAGTGATGCGGGCCTTGTCGGTGCCGATGAGCATCGAAGGCGCCTCGCTCCAGGTCACCGGCTCGATCGGCGGCGCCGTGGCGCCCCGTCACGGATCTGAGGCCGATATTCTGCTCCAGCATGCCGACATGGCGCTCTACCACGCCAAGGCGAACGGCCGGAACGACTTCTGCCTGTTCGAGACGGCGATGGAAGAGGAGTTCCTCGAGCTGCGCCGCATGGAAGCGGCGCTGCGCGAGGCGATCGAGAAGGAAAAGCTCGAAGTCTATTACCAGCCGATCGTCGACCTGAAGACCGGCCGCATCCGCAGCTGCGAGGCGTTGCTGCGCTGGACCGACCCGGAGCTGGGCTCGGTCAGCCCCTCGCGCTTCGTGCCGCTCGCGGAAAGCACCGGCCTGATCACCCCGATCAGCCATTGGGTGCTCGGCCAGGCCTGCGCGGCCGCCGCGAAATGGCCCGACGATGTCGGCGTCGCGGTCAACATGTCCCCGGCTCTGCTCAAGGATCTCCACCTCAGCCACATGATCCTGTCGGCGCTCTACACGTCGGGCCTCGCCGCCCGCCGGCTGGAGCTCGAGATCACCGAGAGCGTGCTGCTCGAGGAGAACGCGCAGTCGAACTCGCTGATCAAGGAGTTCCAGAAGATCGGCCTCAAGCTGTCGATCGACGATTTCGGCACCGGCTATTCCTCGCTCACCTACCTCAAGAAATACCGGTTCGACAAAATCAAGATCGACACGACCTTCATCGCCGACGTCACCAAGAGCCGGGAAGCGCGGGCGATCATCCACGCTCTGGTCGGCCTCGCCGCCGAGCTCGGCATGGAGATCGTCGCCGAAGGCATCGAGACCGAGACCCAGCTCGGCTACGTCACCGGCGCCGGCTGCACCGCCGCGCAGGGCTTCTATCTCGGCCGGCCGATGCCGGAAGCGGAGATCGCCGCCCGCCTGGAGGCCCAGGCCGGCGGCGAGACCTGGCGCATCGAGGATCCGACCGAGCCGCCGCTGATCCGTCGCCTGAAGGCGGGCTGAGCCGCCGCCTCAGGCGGCCGCCAGCCTCGCCTGGGCGTCAACCAGCCGCTTCATCAGCTTGAGATCGGAAGGCGTCAGGCACAGCGCGCTGTCCGCCCAGACCTCGACCACCTCGTCCAGCTCGTTCAAGGTCACCGGATTGACCCGGCTCGACGCCTCGTAGATGCCGCGGTGGCCGGACTGCCTGCGGCCGCTGCGCGCGATATAGTCGCGCACCGCTTCCTCGCCGCGGCCCGGCTCGGCGAGCACGTGGACGAGGCCCATCTCGTGCATCTCCTCGGCGCTGTAGAGCCGGTTCGACAGCATCATCTCCTCGGCCTTGGCGAGCCCCACCTTGCGCGACAGCAGGCAGTGGGCGCCCATGCCCGGGAACAGGCCGAAGGCGATCTCCGGCAGGCCGAAGCGCGAGCCTTTCTCGGCGACGATGACGTTGAACGAGAGCACCGCCTCGAACCCGCCGCCGAGCGCGTCGCCCTGGACCAGCGCCACCGTGACGATCGGCAGCTCGAGCCGCTTCATGTTCTGGTGGAGGATCGAGACGCAGTCGCGGCCGTAGCGGATCAGGCCCTCGCGGTCGCCGGCGGCGATGAAGCTCGCGAACAGATCGAGGTCCCCGCCGAGATTGAACACGCCCGGGAAGCGCGAGCCGAGCACGAGGTAGCGCAGCCCCTCGTCCGGATTGGCGAACTCGCGCCGGATCTCGGTCTGCCAGCGCTGGAAGTCGCGCAGCATCGCCGGGTTGAAATTGGGCCGGCTGACGGGAGTCATATAGGTCCACAGCGCGCCGATCGGCGCTTCCCAGCGCACATCGAGCTGGCCGAGGTCGAACAGCCGGCTGCCGGCCGGCCTGGTCCTGTGTTGAAGCGCGACGGCGCTGGCCGTCTCGCCGGTGGAAAGAGGGGACCCTAATCCCTCGTCCGCCGGCTGGAGACTGAAATGATGGTTCATCTGTCACCCCACGGGTTTTGGTTGACAGGAGAGTAAGCATATTCGGCTTTGCGTAACAATCTCCCCTTAAGACCGACTCTCAACTTCCCGGCTTAGTGTGGCCGCGCGGACTCGCGCCGCCGGGGCCGGAATACCCGGCCGGGCGAAAAATTCGCGCGGCCTAAAATCGCTTGTTAAACAAGCATAAGGACGATTAACTCAGCGGCTCGGCGGGGGCGCCGATCGTGGTCGGGAGGGGGCTTGGGAATGGATCTGGGTGGGGCTTTTCGGGTGCGCGGAGTGCGCGCCATGTTGCTTTTCGGGACGGGGATCTGGGCCGGGTTAACGGCCTCAGCGCCCGCGCGGGCCGCGGGATTCTATCTTCAGGAACAATCGGTTAAGGGCTGGGGCCGGGCGAACTCGGGAGAAGCGGCGGATCGCGGGCCCGATTCCCTGTGGTGGAACCCCGCCGCGATCGGCGGCGACACCCGCCCCGCGATCAGCTTCGGCGCCACCGCCGTGTTCCCATCGGGCCGGGTCGAGGACCGCGGCACGCTCATCGACCGCCCCGTCGTCCCCGCCGTCGCGGTCGGCGGCCAGGCGGTGATGAAGGACCCGATCCAGGCCGGCGTCGCGCCCCATTTCGCTCTGTCGCTTCCCTTGTCGCGGCAAATCGCGCTCGGGCTGGCGGTCACTTCGCCCTACAGCTTCACGACCGACTACGACCCTTCCGGCTGGCAGCGTTACTCGGCGATTCGCACGCGCCTGGTGACGCTCGACGTCCAGCCCTCGATCGCCTTCGCGCCGAGCGAGGCGGTCAGCCTCGGCGTCGGCCTCAACCTCGAATATGCCGACGCCTTCCTCTCCAACGCCTTGCCGAACCTGGCGCCGGGCTCCCCCGACGCGCGGCTGCGCCTCACCGGCGACGGCTGGGACCTCGGCTGGAGCGCCGGCGTCCAGCTCCGCCCCGCGCCCCGCGTCGCGATCGGCCTCGCCTACAAATCGTCGGTCGAGCACCGGCTGCAAGGCCCGGTGTCGATCTCGGGCCTGCTCGGCCCGCTCGCCGCCCGCAACGTCGAGGCGCGGACCACCGCCCGCTTCTCGACACCCTGGCAGCTGATCCTCGGCGCCCGCGCCGGCGTGAGCCGCGCCGTCACGCTCGACGCGCAGATCGTCCGCTTCGGCTGGAGCCGGTTCGGCACGCTCGACGTCGGCGCGCCGGTCAGCAATGCGATCGCCGAGAATTACCGCGACACCTGGAGCCTGGCCCTCGGCGCCGACGCCGAGCTGAACGACCGCCTGACCGTTCGCGCCGGCATCCAGCTCGACCCCACCCCGACCCGCGACGCCAGCCGCGACCCGCGCGTCCCCGACGGCGACCGCGTCGACTACAATATCGGCGCCAGCCTCAGGCTCGGCGGCGCCTTCACCCTCGATGCCGCCGCGGCGCTGACCAAGCCGGGCGCCAGCCCGATCACCCGCGACGAGCATTTCTACGCCGGCACCGGGGCGCAGACCGACATCCTGACCGAGGGCCGCGCCCGCTCCCAGCACGTCCTCGTCCTCGCCCTCGGCGGCCGCCTGACTTTCTAGGCGCTGGCGGGCGCGTTTTCCCTCCCGCGCCCGCTTGACTCGCTCCTCCCCCGCAC
>JBJMTY010000008.1:0-4890 GCA_045811445.1 Allosphingosinicella sp.
AGAAGCCTGCGGCCGCCGCCGCGGCGCCCGCCGCCGCTCAGCCCGCCCAGGCCGCGCCGGCGACGCCGCCCTCGCCACCCCAGCCCCAGATCCGCTCGATCGGCCCCGGCGGGTTCATCCGCCAGGCGCCCGGCGAGCAGCAGTCGCCGATCCCGCCGGCGCCGCCGCGCCGCCTGGTGCCGGCCAAGCCGAGCCCCGAGATCGCCGACAAGACCAGCCTGCTCGATCTCAACGAGAAGATCTGCAAATGGCCGATCGGCCATCCCGGCGAGCCCGATTTCCATTTCTGCGGGGCGCAGGCCAATCCCGGCTTCCCTTATTGCGTCGAGCATTGCGGCGTCGCCTACCAGGCGCAGATCCCGCGCCGCGACCGCCGCCCGCCGCCGCCGCTCCCCTTCGGCGGCCCGCGCATCCGCTGAGGCGCCGCCCCCAGGGCCGACGAAGCGACGCGGGGTGATCCAGGTTAGCGCGATTCCGCGGAACGGCCCCCGCGGCGCCTTCGTTTTTACCCCGAACCGAAACCACGGAGTCGCGCACCGCGATGTCGCAGGACGAACGGGATTATTGGGAGAAACGGGCGGAAGAGCAGATCGCATTGGCCCAGCAGGCCCGGCACAAGGCCGTGGTCCGCGCCCATTACGAGCTCGCCACCCACTATCTCGATCGCATCCACGGCGACAATCCGCGCTCGAGCGGCGGCCTGTTCTCCGGCGCCGCCTGAGCGGGCCAGGGCGGCCTACCCGCCGCCGGGGGAGCCGACGCCCGCTCGCGCCAACATGCCCCCTCGCCCCGATATGTCGCGGGTCAGGCCGACCAGGCGGGTGCGGCGGCCGCGTCCGTCCTCGACCGACTTGCCGATCGCGGCCAGCCGCCGCCAGCCGCCGCCGGGCCGCTTGACCCGGAACTCGACGCGGCGCGGCTCGGCGATGCCGGCGGCGTCGTGGATCGCCGCGCGCACCGCGTCCCAGTCCGCGGGGTGGACGAGGCCGGCATAGCGGTCGAGGTCCAGCCCTTCCGCGTCTTGCGGGTCGAGCCCGTGCAACACCCGCCCGTGCTCGCACAGGTGGACGCCGCCGCTGGCGAGGTCGATGTCCCAGGTCGCGGCGCCGGCCGCGTCTCGGGCGAGGGCGAGCAGCTCGATGGTCTGGCGGGCCTCCGCCTCGGCCGCCTTGCGCGCCGAGATGTCGGTGGCGGTGCCGACCATGCGGAGCGGGGCGCCGTCCTCGTCGCGCTCGACCACCCGGCCGCGCATGTCCGTCCAGCGCCAGCCTCCGGCGGCGGTGCGGACCCGGTATTCGCAGGCGAAATGGTCGGACCGGCCGTCGAGATGGTCGTCGAGCCGGCGGCGCCACTCGCCGCGGTCGTCCTCGTGCAGCAGGCATTCGAAGCGCTGCAGGCGGTCGGGCACGGCGGCGGGCGCGAAGCCGAGGCGCTCGATCAAAGCGGCCGACATGGTGATCGCGCCGGTCGTCACGTCCCAATCCCAGGCGCCGTCGGCCGAGGCTTCGAGGACGAGACGCAATTGCTCCTCGTAGCGGCGGCGCGCGGCGTCCGGCGCGGGCGCCGGCGGGGTGCCCTCCGCCGCCTCGTCGAGGGCGGGCAGCCGCGAGTCGAGGCCGATGCGCAACGCCGCCGGCAAGCTCGTCGCGCCGAGCGCGGCCATCATGTTGGCGCGGTGCATCTCGACGGTGCGCGGGCTGAGCTCGAGGTGGCGGGCGATCGCCTTGTTGGAAAGGCCGGCGAGCAGGCCCTGGAGGACCTGGCGCTCGCGCCGCGACAGCCGCCCGACCGCCGCGGCGGGGTCGCGGTGCGCCTCGCCGCCGCCTCGTTCGGGCTCGGGCTGATCGATGGTCGCGTCGATGGTCACGGGGGAAGCTACGCCGATGTCACTGGTCACCGGGGCTAGATAGGAAGCGATGCGACCGGTGTCACCCGCAATACGGTAATCCACCGGTATTTCGCGCCGGGCCGTCGGCGGGCAAAGTCGTCCGAGCCCATGAGGCGGCCGGCAGTCTTTTTCTGGTCCTGCCGGTCGGCGGCGGCCCAACCCCCCACGAGCGGGCCGCCGCCCCCCTTTTCAGTGCCGACGCCCACAATCGACCTGCTCAGCGAGTGAAGTGCTTCCTGCTTACACCTCTCCGGCGTCCGACTTTCTGCGCGCCTCCGCCGCGACGGCGGCATCCATCTGCTCGATCGTCTGCGCTTTGCCGTCGTAGCGGAGCGAGCCGAACACCGCTTCGACCTCGGTCGGAGCGAACGGCCCTGCCGCCATATTCGAAGGCCCGGGGTCGGTGCGTCGCCGATTCATGCCGCGCGCGCCGTCAAGCGGCCTCCAGCGGCCTGGCCGTTACCTCGAGGCTTCGGCCGCAGACGGTGAGGGCCTGCTCCAGCTGCGCCACCGTCGAGGCATGGCGCAGGTCGAGCAGGCGGTCGATCTGTCGCGGATTGAGGCCCATCGCCCGTGCCAGGTCGGCTTTTCTCCAGCCGCGCGCGCGCATGGCACGATAGACTTCGAGCTTGAGCGAGCCGAGCAGCGTAAGCGAGACCGTCACTCGGCCGTTCGCCGGCGAAGGATCGGGAATGTCCTTCCGATCGGCGATATAGGCCGAAAGGATCGTTTCCAGGGCGTCGACGGCATTGGCGAGCGCCTCGGCCTCGTCGTCGCCGAACGTGGCGGCTTCCGGAAAGTCCGGAAAGGTGGCCATGACGGTATCGTTGTCGTCGGGGGCGAGCAACACGGGATAATTCATGGGGCGCGGACCTTGTTACAATGACCCTGGCGGGTCGGCTCCAGTTACATGAGGCTGCTCCTACAGCCCCAGATCCTTCCTGATCTTGTTCATGAGGCCGGTCCCGAGCTGCTTCTTGCCGCCGTGCTGGGGAAGGACCGACATCCTCCCCTCGCGCCGGACGATCAGATGGCCGCCCTTGCCAGCCTCGAACGTGCAGCCCTGCTTGGCCAGATAGCGCCGGAACTGGTCGCTGTTCATGGCTTTTTATAGACATCTGTGTCTACGACAGCAAGTCCAAATAGACGGTGAATGTCGCACACCCACCCCTTCCCCCTTCCCCATCCGCACCCCTCGCCCACACCCGCCTTGCCCCCAAGACTCCCCTCCTCCTATACCTCCCCCATGTCAGACCTGTTCGCGTCCACCGCCGCCGCTTCCGCCGAATATGACGCCGCCTCGATCGAGGTGCTGGAGGGGCTGGAGCCGGTGCGCCGGCGGCCGGGCATGTATATCGGCGGGGTCGACGAGCGGGCGCTCCACCATCTCGCCGCCGAGGTGCTCGACAATGCGATGGACGAGGCGGTGGCGGGCTTCGCGACCCGGATCGAAGTGGTGCTGGAGACCGGCAACCGCCTCACCGTCACCGACAACGGCCGCGGCATCCCGATCGACGAGCATCCCAAATATCCGGGCAAGCACGCGCTGGAAGTGATCCTCACCAAGCTCCATTCGGGCGGCAAATTCTCCAACAAGGCCTATTCCACCTCGGGCGGGCTGCACGGCGTCGGGGTCAGCGTCGTCAACGCTTTGTCGGTCGAGACGATCGTCGAAGTGGCGCGCAACAAGGAGCTTTACCGCCAGGCCTTCTCGCGCGGCGAGCCGACGTCCGCGCTGGAGAAGCTCGGCCCCACGCCCAATCGCCGCGGCACCAGCCTCGCCTTCGTGCCGGACCCTGTGATCTTCGGCGAAGGCGCGGCGTTCAAGCCGGCGCGGCTCTACCGGCTCGCCCGCTCCAAGGCCTATCTGTTCGCTGGCGTGGAGATACGCTGGCGCTGCGACCCCTCGCTCGCCGTCGACGGCGTGCCCGCCGAGGCGGTGTTCCAATTCCCCGGCGGCCTCGCCGACCATTTGAAGGAGCAGATCGCCGAGCGCAGCTGCGCCACCGCCGATTTCTTCAAGGGCCGGCAGGACTTCCCCGACAATCAGGGCATGGTCGAATGGGCGGCGGCCTGGCCGCTGTGGAGCGAAGGCGGCTCCTCCTGGTATTGCAACACCATCCCGACCCCCGACGGCGGCACCCACGAAGCGGGCATCCGCGCCGCCTTGACCCGCGGCATGCGCGCGTTCGGCGAGCTGGTCGGCCAGAAGAAGGCCAAGGACATCCAGGCCGAGGACGTAGTCGGCGGCGCGGAGGTGATGCTCTCGGTCTTCATCCGCGACCCCCAGTTCCAGAGCCAGACCAAGGACCGCCTGACCAGCCCCGACGCGGCCCGGCTGGTCGAGAACGCGGTGCGCGACCATTTCGACCATTTCCTCGCCGACAATATGGAGCGCGGCCGCGCCTTGCTCGGCTTCGTCCTCGACCGGATGGACGAGAGGCTGAAGCGGCGGGCCGAGCGCGAGATCAAGCGCAAGACCGCGACCAGCGGCCGCAAGCTGCGCCTTCCCGGCAAGCTCACCGACTGCGCCAACGACGACCCGGCGGGCACCGAATTGTTCATCGTCGAGGGCGACAGCGCCGGCGGCTCGGCCAAGCAGGCGCGCGACCGCAAGACCCAGGCCATCCTCCCGATCCGCGGCAAGATCCTCAACGTCGCCTCGGCCTCGGCCGACAAGATACGCGGCAACCAGGAGATAGCCGACCTCATCCAGGCGCTCGGCAGCGGCATACGCGAGGGCTGCGACCCGGCGCAGCTCCGGTACGACCGCATCATCATCATGACCGACGCCGACGTCGACGGCGCCCATATCGCCACCCTTTTGATGACCTTCTTCTTCCAGGAGATGCCGCGGCTGGTCGAGGCCGGCGCGCTCTACCTCGCCCAGCCGCCGCTCTACCGGCTGTCGGCGGGAGGCACGGTCGCCTACGCCCGCGACGACGTCCATCGCGGCGAGCTGGAAGCGACGATGTTCAAGGGCAGGAAGGTGGACGTGAGCC
>JBJMTY010000009.1:0-6580 GCA_045811445.1 Allosphingosinicella sp.
ATCGCCCAGGGCGTCGACGCCTCGGGCAACAAGGACGAGGGCGCCGGCGACCAGGGCATCATGTTCGGCTACGCGACCGACGAGACCCCGGCGCTGATGCCCGCCACCCTCTATTACAGCCACAAGATCCTCGAGCGCATGGCCGCCGACCGCCATTCCGGCGCCGCGCCGTTCCTCGAGCCCGACGCCAAGAGCCAGGTCACGCTGAAGTTCGAGGGCGGCCGCCCGGTCGCCGCCACCGCGATCGTCGTCTCGACCCAGCACGGCAAGGGCTTCGACCAGGGCGAGAAGGAGGCCGAGCTCAAATCCTACGTCCGCCAAGTCGTCGCCGACGTGCTGCCGGCCGAGCTGATCGCCAACGGCACGGTCTACCACATCAACCCGACCGGCAGCTTCGAGATCGGCGGCCCGGACGGCGACGCCGGCCTCACCGGCCGCAAGATCATCGTCGATACGTACGGTGGTGCGGCCCCGCACGGTGGCGGCGCTTTCTCGGGGAAAGACCCAACGAAGGTCGACCGCTCGGCCGCTTATGCCGCCCGCTACCTCGCCAAGAACATCGTCGCCGCCGGCCTTGCCCGGCGCTGCACGATCCAGCTCGCTTATGCCATCGGCGTCTCCGAGCCGCTGTCGCTCTACGTCGACACCCACGGCACCGGCAGCGTCGGCGACGACCGGCTGGAGGAGGCGATCAAGCGCATCCCGGAGCTTGGCGGCCTCACCCCGCGCGGCATCCGCACCCATCTCGGCCTCAACAAGCCGATCTACGCCCGCACCGCCGCCTACGGCCATTTCGGCCGCGACGCGGAAGGCGATTTCTTCCCGTGGGAAAAGACCGACCTCGCCGACAAGCTCAAGGCGGCGCTGGGCTGAGCGGCGCGTGAGCGCCGGCGACCCCGTCACCCTCCGCCGCCTCTACGGCCGCCGCTCCGGCCACAAGCTGCGCGCCGGGCAGACGGCCTTGCTCGAGCAATTGCTGCCGGCGATCTCGGTACCGGCCGAGGGGCCGGTCACCTCCGAGCGGCTGTTCGGAGACGCCGAAGGGCTGGGGCGCCCGCTCCACTTCGAGATCGGCTTCGGCTCGGGCGAGCATCTCGCCTACCGCGCGGACCTGCTCCCCGATCACGGCTTCATCGGCGCCGAGCCGTTTTTGAACGGCGTCGTGGCGGCGCTGGCGCACGTCCGCGACGCCCATCTCGCCAACGTCCGCCTGCACATGGGCGACGCGCTGGAAGTGCTGGAGCGCGTGCCCGACGGCGCTCTCGCCATGGTCTACCTCCTCCACCCCGATCCCTGGCCCAAGGCCCGGCACGCCAAAAGGCGCATGGTGAATCGCGGCCCGCTCGACCTCATCGCCGCCAAGCTCAGGCCCGGCGGCGAGTTCCGCCTCGGCACCGACGATCCAACCTATTGCCGCTGGTCGATGATGGTGATGAACGGCCGCCGCGACTTCGAATGGCTGGCCGAGAGCGCCCGCGATTTCCTCACCCGCCCCTCGGGCTGGCCCGAGACCCGCTACGAAGCCAAGGCCCGCCGCCACGGCCACGAAGTCTGGTACTTCCGCTACCGGCGCGCCTAGCCGCCCGTGAGCAGCGCCGCCGGCGCGCCAGCGCCGCCGGAGCAGCGAACGGAGTCGGCGCAGGCCGGGCGGCGGGGCGGCGCAGCCGAACCCGTCCGACGGCGCGGGCCGCCCCGCGCCGCGCCTTCACCCGCGCCGCGCCTCCACCACCCACGCCCCCGCCGCCCTACCCGCCCCCCGTCATCCGCCGGCTATAGTCGGACAGCAAGGCGCTGAGCTCGCGCCGCAACGCGTGCCCCTCCGCGCGGGTCTGGCGCGGCCGCCAGCCCTTGGCGCGCAGCTCCGCCTCGATCCTGGGCCGCAGCTCCTGCTCGATCGCCGCGCGCAGCGCCTTCTCGTCGGCCGGCCGGCTCATCGTGCCGCCATATTTCGCCGGTTCCGACGCCTGCATCAGCAGCCGCAGCATCGCGTCGGAGGGCTTGCGGCGGACCTGGACGATGGCGCCGTCGCGGATCAAAGTCTCGTCGGCGCCCACCGTCGCCCGCTCCCAGGCCAGCGTCTCGAGCTTGCCCGCCGCCTCGCGCCGCGCCGCCCGGCATCGCCCGGCGAACTCGGCATCCCTCTTCTCGTGCCGCCGGAAGGTGGTCGTCGAGATGCCCGTCACCCGGCAGGCATCGTGCACCGTGCCGTAGCGCGCCATCGCCGCGACGAACGCCTCGCGCTTCGCCGCCGTGAACCCGTTCCACCGCCGCTTGAAGCCGGGCGCCGGCGCGTCCGCGTCGGGGACCGGCCCGTCCGCCCCGGGCGTCGCCCCGCCCGCCTCGGGCGTCGAACTTTTCCTGCGTGCCATCTTGCCTGCCTCCTTATTCGTCGGCGAAATGGAGATGGGCCGGCCATTTGTCCTCGTCGCGCGCCAGCCGGATCGCTTCCTCGACCGCGTCGAGCGCGGCCTGGGCGGGCGGCTCGGGCGGCTCGGCCGAATCCTCGCCGTCCGCATCCCATCGCCCCGGATCCCATTCCGAATCCGCCTCGGCATAGTCGCACCAATAATCCTCGATGACGTCGTGCAGCCGCCGCCGCTCGTCGAACTGCGCCTTGAGCCAGCCCATCCGCGCCTCGAGCCGCTCGAGCGCCCGCTTGGCCCCGGCCACCGCTTCTTCCGAGCTCATCCCCAGCGCCAGCTGGTCCGCCGCCACGTCGAACAAAAACTCGATCTTCCGCTGCTCGCTCAGCATCCCTTCCTCCTCACCTCATCGCCTCACCACGCCCGCCGCGAATCACGCGCGGGCCAACCGATCAGGTTAGATCACAAAGGAGGGGGTGTAGGAAAATGGAGAATTCCCTATTTCCCAAGCCGCCCTGGCGCAGCGCCGCCGGCACCAGAGGTGCCGCCGAAGCAGCGCCCGGAGTCGGCGCAGGCCGGCCGGGCGGGCCGGCGACCCCTTGTCGCCGGAACCGCTTCGACGGCGCGGGCCGCCCCGCGCCGCCGCCGCCCGAGCCGCCTCGCGCCTGGCCTCGGGAATCGCTATCCTCGACGAATGCTCCAAAAAGCCCTCATCGCTCTCGCCGCCCTCGTCGCGGCCGCTCTCATGGTCGCGCTGGCCTGGGGCGTCACCGCTTTGTTCACCAGCGGCGCGATCCACCTCTCGAAATGGTCCGCGATCGGCATCGTCGCCGCAATGCTGATCGGCGGCCACCTCTTCCGCTCGCGCAGGCGAAGGCAGCGCTAACGCCGCCCCACGCCAAGCCGCCCGAGAGCAGCGCCGCCGGCGCGCAGCGCCGCCGAAGCAGCGAACGGAGCCGGCGCAGGCCGGCCGGCGAGGCGGCCGGGCGCCACCCGGCCGAACCCGTCCGACGCTGCGGCGAGGCCGCCCTCGCCGCGCTTTCACCCGCGCCGCCGTTCGCCCCCATACCAGGCGAACCGCCGCGCATCCGCCTTGAGCTGCACCATCGCCTCCTCGCCGTCGGTGAGCGTCGCCACGTCGTGGTCGACCGCGAGCATCACCTTGAGCCCGAACCCTTCGAGGTCCGGCGCCGGCACCCGCATGAGCCGGATCAGCGCCCGGTTGAACTCGACCGCGAGATCGGAGAAGCGATCGTCAAGATCACGTTGCGCGTCGAACGAGCGCGCCGTCCCCCGCGTCTCCCGCGCGAAATCCGCCAGCGCCGCCTCCGCCCGCGTCACGTCCGAAAGCGCGACCACCCATCGCTTCACCCCCTCTCGCAGTGAAGATGAGAGAGCGGCGGACCGGCGGAGAGCAAGGGCAGCCGGCGCCCCTGCAGCGCCGACCAGAAGATCGCGTCGGGACACGTCCCCACCCGCAGCTAGAAGATCGCGGCGCGTGCAGCTATGCTCCCTGGCAGCCATAACCAAGGCTCTCCTGTCGTGGAGGTGGGGGCAGTTGATCGTTGTTGTTTTACTGACATGACAGTTGGAGCGCGTCAACTGATTTTTGTTGAAAAACATACAAAATGACGCCCCGGCAATGCCGCATGGCGCGGGCAGCTCTGGACTGGACGCAGCACGACCTCGCAGCCGCCTCCGGGCTCAGCTGGCGTACGATCGCCCGGTTTGAAGGGGGCGAATCGGTACTACCGCCGCGCGTGCAGGCAATGCGGAACGCCCTTGAAGCAAGCGGGGTGTCGTTTGTCGACGAGGGGGAGCTACAAGAAGCGGTCGTTCCGCCACGACGGTAGGCACCTGACCATTTCTCCCGAGGGAAATGGCCACACGCAGGTGGTTCCCTTGACCGATTCCGCTTGAATTTGGAGATGGACCCGCGAAGCTGGGGGGACTTCACTTTGGGGGCCCTTATGCGTCGGTGGTTTTCGCCTGGATCGATCGTCTGGTTGTTGTCCCACCTGTTCCTCAGCCTGCTGGGCTTCGTGATGCTCACAAGCGACAAGATCGAGCATTGGATCGGGCATGAAATCGCAGTCGGAATCGGGGCTGGAGTTGTCGCTGGAGGGATCGCTGGGATTGTCTTATTCCTCCACGTGCACACTACGGACACCTTAAAAGAGCGACTTGATCTCTTCGCGAACGCCGGGATGCAGAAGATCTTTCGGCACCGGTCGGTGAGAATTAAGGATGAGTACGACCGGCGGCTGGCGCATGCGCACGAAATTGACGTGCTCGGCTGGGGCCTGTCAGCCTTTCGTGAGGACTACGAGGATCAGTTCGAACAATGGTCGCAGAGAGCGAAGGTTAGAATCCTCGTAATCAACCCCGACTTTCCGCGGCCGGAGTGCAGCCTTGCGGACATCAGAGATGGGGAAGAAGGGCGACCCATCGGAGATATTCGACAGCACGTCGCAGCGTTCAGGGCAGCGCTTGCCGCCCGAGCGCAGCTGAACAAGGATCGATTTCGGGTGCGCCAGATGAATGCGCTTCCCGCAATCAACCTTCTTCGCGCCGACGATGAGATATTTTGGGGACCTTACCTAATGGGCCAGCAGAGTAGGAACACGGCCACGATCCTGGTGAGGCGTGGCGGTTACCTTTTTGACGCTTTGAAAGATCATTTTAACGCCGTTTGGGAGCGCAGCGCGCCAGACTTGTGACCGTTCGGCTTGCAAATTCAGTGGTGGTGCGTGCGCCAGCGCGCGTGCACATCGCCTTGGGCGATCTGGGTCGCGTAACGCCTCGAGCCTATGGAGGCGTCGGATTCGCAATCGCGGCTCCGGAGGTTCGGGTGAGGGTCATACGCGGGGCCCCGGAAATAAGGTTGCCCTTCGATGACCCTCTTACAGCTCACGCCGTGGGAGCACTACATGACCGTCTCGCCTCGTTCACGGGAGAATTGGCCTTCGGCATTACGGTAGAAGCGCTTCCCGCCCAGCATAGCGGCTTGGGCAGCAAGACAGCCCTGCTACTTTCGATCGTCAAGGGAGTCGCCGAACTCCTGGGCATCCCCCTCACCACTGAGCAGATGCAGGGTTGGAGCGGACGGGGCGGCACGTCCGGCGTCGGCGTCCATAGCTTCTTCCATGGAGGAGTGATCTGGGACGGAGGCCACCCTCAATGTGACGTGCCGGAGCTTCTGCCCTCCAGCGGTCGCGCACCGGCTGTCATTCCGCCATGCCTCGGGCGCTATAAGTTCCCAGAGCATTGGAGAGTCTGCTTAATCCAGCCATTGGGTAGAGCCATCTTTGGTGAGGCCGAGCTTGAGATCTTTCGCCGCGCCACGCCTATTGACCCCCTTGAAACTCTCGCGACGCTCGGTTGGATTAGCTATGGCTTGATTCCAGCCTTTGCGACGGCGGACCTCCCCGCTTTGGCTTCCTCCCTCCAGATGTTAAGCACGGTCGGATTCAAGGCTAAGGAACTCGCGGAGCAGAATGAGGACGTACGAACCTGTCTTTCCCTCCTGCACGAAGTCGGGGCCGCCGCCGGCATGAGCAGCCTTGGCCCTACGATCTTTGCAATTGCCGACAAAGACGATGCGCGAGGCACAGGCGACATTGATCGCGTCGCGAAATCTCTCGGCGCGAAGGCGCTGTGGACGAGAGGCCAAAACATTGGCGCGCAAGTCGGTGCATTCCGATGAGGCCAGACTACGGCGATGCATTCAGGTTCGATCGAATTCTGTATCCGTATTTTTACACCTCGAACCCCGACAAGCTCATTCAAGCGAGGCTAATTCTGTCGCGCTTCGGATTCCGAGTGAGGCATTATAGAAGCGAGCGTGAGCCGTACGACGAAGATTATTCTAGCGGGACGGAGACGCTGCTCAAAAATGCGCTTCGTCAGGTGAGCGAGGAGTTCGCCGTACGATCCGCCTTTTTTGTGGAAGACACTTCTCTGCGAATTGATGCGCTCAGCGAGGTCGACGACTACCCCGGAATGGCAGTGAAAGAGTGGTTTCCGCGTACAACACTTGAGTCTCTCAACAATCAAATTCTCGTCCGCAACGGGTCCAGGTTTGCTACGGTCAAATCAGACATTGCGCTGCGCATCCCAGGCCTATCGCGGCCGATATTTTTTCATGGCGAAACCCGGGGCACTGTTGCTCTGACCGAGCCAGATTTTGAAGGTTCTGTGCAGTATCCTTGGCTAAG
>JBJMTY010000010.1:0-6999 GCA_045811445.1 Allosphingosinicella sp.
GGCGCCAGCGACATGGCGCGCGAGGGCCTCGGCTTCGGCAACAACACCCGCGAGGGCGAGGACGAGGAAGCGATCAAGCGGATGTTCACGCCTGAGTTCCGCAACCGCCTCGATGCGATCGTGCCCTTCTCCTACCTCCCCACCGAGGTGGTCGCGCGGGTGGTGGACAAGTTCATCCTCCAGCTCGAGCTGCAGCTGGCCGACCGCAACGTCCATATCGATCTCGACGACGAGGCGCGCCGGTGGCTGACCACGCGCGGCTACGACAAGCTCTACGGCGCCCGTCCGATGGGCCGGCTCGTGCAGGAGAAGATCAAGCAGCCGCTCGCCGAGGAATTGCTGTTCGGCAAGCTCATCCACGGCGGCGAGGTCAAGGTCACGATCAAGGAGAACGCACCCTCGTTCGAGATCGTGCCCGCCGCGCCCAAGGCCTCGAAGCGCAAAGGCCGCAAGGCCCCGGCGCCCGAGCCCGAAGGCGAGCAGGGCCAGCCCGAGCAGGCCTGAGGACCCGCTGGCGGCCTCTCGTCCGACCCTCTAGAATGGCTCCCCTGAACCGCCAGGGGAGCCATTTGCCATGACCGACGCCGCGCAGCTCACCTTCTACACCCACCCCATGTCGCGGGGCCGCATCGTGCGGTGGATGCTGGAGGAAGTCGGCCACCCCTATGAGACCGAGCTGCTCGATTACGGCACGACGATGAAAAGCGAAGCCTATCGCGCGATCAACCCGATGGGGAAGGTGCCGGCGATCCGCCACGGCGACACGGTGGTGACCGAGGTTGCGGCGATCTGCGCCTATCTCGCCGATGCCTTCCCGGACGCGGGCCTGGCGCCGCCGCCGGGCAATCCCCTGCGCGGGCCTTATTATCGCTGGCTGTTCTTCGCGGCCGGGCCGGTCGAGGCGGCGGTGACCGGCAAGTCGCTGGGCCTGCTCGCCCCGCCCGACAAGGCGATGATGGCGGGCTATGGCAGCTTCGACGACACGGTCGCGGCGCTCGAGAGTGCCGTCTCCGGCCCCGGCCCCTACATTTGCGGCGACCAGTTCACCGCCGCCGACGTCTATGTCGGCGCGCAGATCGGCTGGGGGATGATGTTCGGCTCGATCGAGCGGCGTCCCGCCTTCGAAGCCTATTTCGCCCGCCTCTCCGAACGGCCCGCCGCCGCCCGCGCCCGCGCGATCGACGATGCCATCATCGCCGAGCGCAAGGCCGCGGAGGAAGCCGGCTAGGGGTGCCCTAAACCAGCCAGGCCACGACGCCGCCGATCAGCAGCAGCTTGACCAGCCAGCCCACCGCGTGGCTCGCGGTCACGCGGTGGTCGATGCGGATGAACATGGCATTGGCCAGCAGCATCGGCAGCGGCCCGATCAGCCACACCATCGCGGCGAGCTTGAGCGCGCCGCGCAGGTCCGTCTGGTGCACTTTCCAGGCGAGGAGGACGAAGGCCGCCGAGCTGACCAAAGTGAGCGCCTGCGCCGCCGCGATGCGCTTGCCCTGCTCGCCGGTCCGCCACGTCTCCGGCGTCAAATGGTAGCGGTCGTGGAAGATGATTCCCGCGAACAGCCAGTCGGCGAGCGAGCCCAGCACCGCGCCCAGCAGCGCCGCCCAGACGAGATGCAGGTTCATGGCCGTCCTCCCCCTCCGGCGACGATAGCACAGCCGCCTTGGCCGCCCTAGCCGGGCTTCTTCGCCGTCACGAAATAGTCGAGCGACTTGTTGTCGGACAAGTGGAAGCCCCGGCCCGGGCCCCAGGCGAGGCCGTGGCAATCCTCGACCTCCAGCCCGGCGTCGCGGACGAGGGCGCAAAGCTCGTCGGGCGCCAGGAACTTGTCCCAATCGTGGGTGCCGCGCGGGATCTGTCCGGTGCCTTCGCCGATGACCACCAGCATCAGCCGCGACCAGGCGGTACGGTTCGGCGTGGAGAGGATGAGCAGCCCGCCCGGCTTCAGCGCGTCGGCGAGGCCCTGGACGTAGGCGCGCACGTCCGCGACATGCTCGACCACCTCCAGCGAGGCGACGAGGTCGTAGCCGCCCGCCTCCAGCGCCTCGACGCTGCCGACCCTGTAATCGATCGCCAGGCCCTGCAGCAGCGCATGGTCGCGGGCGGCGGCGACGTTCTCGGGCGCCGCGTCGACTCCCGTCACCTCGGCGCCGAGCCGGGCGAGCGGCTCGGCGAGGAGTCCGGCGCCGCAGCCGACGTCGGCTGCTTTCTTCCCCGCCAGCGGCCTCAGCGCGCATTCGTCGAAGCCCCAATGCTGGTCGGCGCGGTCGCGTATGTAGGCGAGGCGGACCGGGTTGAGCTGGTGGAGCATCGCCGAGGAGCCCTTGGGGTCCCACCAGTCGGCGGCCATGCGGCCGAAATGCTCGGCTTCCCTGGGGTCGATCGTGCCGGTTGCCGTGCTCATCCCTCGCACCTATCAAATGGCGTCCCCTCCCCCAACGCAAAAGCGGCGCCGATGGACCATTTCGAGCTGAAGGACGGCGTGCTCCACTGCGAGGACGTGCCGCTGCCGGAGATCGCCGCGGCGGTCGGGACGCCGGTCTACGTCTATTCGACCGCGACCATGGTCCGCCACGCCGAGGCGCTGCGCGCGGCACTCAGCCCGCTTGCCGACCCGCTGATCGCCTATGCGGTCAAGGCCAACCCCAATGCCGCCGTCCTCGCCACCCTCGCCAGGCAGGGGCTGGGCGCCGACGTCGTCTCGGGCGGCGAATATCGCCGCGCGCGCGCCGCCGGAGTGGCGCCGGAGCGGATCGTCTTCTCCGGCGTCGGTAAGACCGAGGCGGAGATGGCGCTCGCCCTCGAAGGGGGCCTCTACCAGTTCAACGTCGAATCGCCCGCCGAGGCGGAGATGCTCTCCGCGGTTGCGACGCGGATGGGCCGAACCGCCCCGATCGGCTTTCGCATCAATCCCGACGTCGTCGCCGGCACCCACGCCAAAATCTCCACCGGCGCGGCCGACAGCAAGTTCGGCATCCCCGCCGCCGACGCCCTCGCCGCCTACGCCCTGGCCGCCCGCCTGACGGGCCTCGAGATACGCGGCGTCGCCGTCCATATCGGCAGCCAGCTGACCGATCTCGCCCCGCTCGAGCAGGCCTTCACCCGGCTCGGCGCGCTGATCGCCGCGCTGCGCGGCGCCGGGCACGACATTGAGGTCGCGGACCTCGGCGGCGGCCTCGGCATCCCCTACGATCCCTCGCTGCCGCCGCCGCCCGGCCCGGCGGCCTATGGCGAGATGGTCCGCCGCGTCGCCGGCGGCTGGGGCGCGCGGCTGGTGTTCGAGCCGGGGCGGCTGATCGTCGGCAATGCCGGCGTGCTCCTGACCCGGCTGATCCGGGTGAAGCCGGGCGCCCGCCACCCTTTCCTGGTCGTCGATGCCGGCATGAACGATCTCATGCGCCCCACCCTCTACGACGCCTGGCACGCGATCCACGCCGTCGCCCCGCGCGGCGGCCGCACGATCGCCAACGTCGTCGGCCCGGTCTGCGAGACCGGCGACACCTTCGCCACCGCCCGCGAGATGGACGCGGCCGAGCCCGGCGACCTCCTCGTCTTCCGCACCGCCGGCGCCTATGCCGCGGCCATGGCCGGCACCTACAACAGCCGCCCGCTGACGCCGGAAGTGCTGGTGAGCGGCGACAAGTGGGCAGTGGTTCGGCCGAGGATGGATGTGGAAGCCCTTATGGCCGGCGATCGCCTTCCGGATTGGCTGGACACCAATCCACTTTAAGGCGGGTCGACCGCAAACACCTAATCCTTCTGCACTAGCCGCCCAACCGCCGCGACGAGCAACAAACTCGCGATCCATCCGAAGAGGATGTCGGCCCACCCCAGGGCCCGAGCAGTGCGCGCCCACCCAACGCCGGCCCCGTCCGGCCCGCCCCCGATGGGCGCCCAGTCACTCTCCTGTTTCAGATCCACTACTGGCAGCATCGCATCCAGTGCATAAATTGCAGGGTTGAAGCTATTGCCTTCCACAGGTGCGCCCGCGGCGTTCGAGATGGGCGCGTCACGATTCCTAGGGACGAACACGCCTCTTGAGTTTGCTGAGGCGTCCAGAGCAAAGGATATTGTCCAGACGAGCCACATCCATCCGACTGTTCGTAACGGCCGATAACCATAGCCGGCTAAGGCTCCATATAAGATATGGAGACTGCGGGTAAATCTATTTGTGATGGAGATGCGCTTCTTCTCCATCCAACTCGCGGTTCTGTTTCTGAAGGGAAACGGTTTTCTGTTACCAATGACCCGCATCCTCCTCATTACCCGCTGTTGCTCCATTGCTACGAGCCGAGCATCTTCTACATGCCCCATCTCCCGGAGGACTCTGGCGAGATGCTCCCACGGCTGCGGCCAGAACTCAGCGCCATACATAGAAGGACGTTGATGCTTCAGCCAAGCAATGCGGAGCTGTGCTTCAGCCGACATCCCACTTCCTGAAATCCTCCTGTATTGTAGGCCATCGAGAATCAAGTAATCTGCCTTAAGCCAACTTGCCCGATCATCCACTAAGTCACATACAGAAGCAGAGTCCAGCGAGATAACGCCTCGAACTTCTTTCAGTCTTCGCCACAGTAGCCCTCTTTCGACAACGATGCTTCTTCCATTAAACGCGACCCCTCCGGGGTTTCGAAACGTTGCAGCCTCGCAATCCAGATCGCCCCCGAAAACCCCGCGCATGCACCGAACCTCCCCAACAGCATGAAAACCATCGGAGAATGAAGCGTCGTTCGCGACCTTCAAGCCATCGGCAGCCAACGCGATCCCGTCCCTCTGTATTACCACCGCCTCTTTGAAGTTGCACGCTCCCTGGACGGAGGCGTTGGTCAAGCTGATCTGCCCTAAGAAACGCGCACCGAAAGCGCCAAAGGATCCCCCAACTTTTATGCGGTCTGCGAAAAAACTACCTCCTCGACCGTAGAATCTTGAACTAGCCAAGTCTAGGCTGCTCTTTATAGATGCACCAATTAATCGAACTACGCCAAAGCTCTGAGACTTATTGCGAAAGTATATAGATTTAGCCTCCAGGTTATCTCCGAAAAAACCCCTGAGAGTCGCATCAAAGAAGGATAGGCTCTGTAAAGTAGCACTTCGCGCTAAAATAGGAGAACCAAAAACACAATGGCTGAATGAGAGAGGGATATTAACCGTACAATCTCGTAGATCTAAGACGTCATCTATAAATGCGCCATGAATATCGACGCCGTGCTCGCTTACAGGAGCTTCTTCATCGCCACCTAGCGCCAGGAATCGTATGAAGGGTGCTCTGACGGTCAGCTTCCTGCGCGCGGATGGTGGCCGTGCCGTACCTATTGGCGCAGGCACGCCACTTCCTGCAGCTGCGAGGAGTTCACGTTCGGCATACCGAAGCGGCTTGAACTCCCTCAACGTGCGGCCCTTACTCCGCTTCGGCGGGGACTTAAGCGCAGCGTCGCCGTTCCTGCGAGATGGCTTCGGACCCGCAGGCAATTTCGTCTGTCTCATGCGGCCCCCTCGTCCTGACTATCGCGCCGTCTCAGTATCACCGCTGCACGCCTTGCCGTGAAGCAGGGATTCGTCTGATTTAGCGAATGCAGGCTTCCGCAGTCGGAAGTCTGAGAGTTGCGCCCCGCCCTCCAACCGTTAAAGCCGCCGCCTATGGCGCGGATAGTGATGAAGTTCGGCGGGACCTCGATGGCGGGGATCGAGCGCATCCGCCACGTCGCCGGTCTGGTCAAGCGCGAGGCGGAGGCCGGGCACCAGGTCGCCGTCGTCGTCTCGGCCATGGCGGGCGAGACCGACCGGCTGATCCAGTTCTGCCGCGAGGCCTCGTCGCTCTACGATCCGCGCGAATATGACGTCGTCGTGGCCTCGGGCGAGCAGGTCACGTCGGGCCTCCTCGCCATCACGCTCCAGGGCATGGGGCTGAACGCGCGCTCCTACATGGGCTGGCAGCTGCCGATCCGCGCCAGCGGCCATGCCGCCGCCTTGATCGACCATATCGAGGCCGACGTGCTGGAGCGCGTCTTCGCCGAGGGCGGCCTCGCCGTCATCCCGGGCTTCCAGGGCGTGACCGAGGCGGGCGACGTCGCGACTCTGGGCCGGGGCGGCTCCGACACGTCCGCGGTCGCCCTCGCCGCCGCGATCGGCGCCGACCGCTGCGACATCTATACCGACGTCGAAGGCGTCTTCACCACCGATCCGCGCATCGTGCCGCGCGCGCGCAAGCTGCGCGCCGTCACCTACGAGGAGATGCTCGAGCTCGCCAGCGTCGGCGCCAAGGTGCTGCAGACCCGCTCGGTCGGCCTCGCCATGCGCTACAACCTTCCCGTCCAGGTCCTCTCCTCGTTCGAGGACCGGCCGGGCACCTTGATCGTCGGCGACGATCGCATCGAGGACATGAACATGGAACGCCAGCTCGTCACCGGCATCGCCCACGACAAGAATGAGGCGAAGATCACCCTGACGGGCCTTCCCGACCGGCCCGGCACCGTCGCCGCCATCTTCCAGCCGCTCGCCGCCGCCTCGATCAACGTCGACATGATCGTCCAGAGCGCGCGGCCGGGCGAGGCGAGCGACCTCACCTTCACGGTCCCGACCGCCTCGCTCGCCCAGAGCGTCGCGGAGCTGGAGAAAGCGAAGGAGGAGATCGGCTTCGACCGGCTGCTCACCGACACCGACGTGGTCAAGATCAGCGCGGTCGGCATCGGCATGCGCTCCAACGCCGGCATCGCCGCCTTGATGTTCCGCACGCTGGCCGAACGCGGCATCAACATCCTCGCCATCACGACTTCGGAGATCAAGGTGTCGGTGCTGATCCCCGAGGAATATACCGAGCTCGCGGTGCGCGTCCTCCACACCGCCTACGGCCTCGACGATATTGGAGAAGGCTAAAAGCCCCTCCCCTTCCAGGGGAGGGGTTGGGGTGGGGCCTGTCGATATGTAAAGGCGGAGCCCATGACCGCGACAACCCCCGCCCCCGGCCCCACCCCCGGCCCCTCCCCTGAAGGAGAGGGAGGA
>JBJMTY010000011.1:0-3966 GCA_045811445.1 Allosphingosinicella sp.
CGACGGGCGCGCGCCGGCGGCCGGCCTGATCCTCGACCGCACGGTCGAGGTCGGCCAGGTGGTCGGTCCCGGCTCGGGCGCCTTGTTCCGGATGGCCGAAGGCGGCCGCATGGAGCTTCGCGCCAAGCTCGCCCAGCAGGATCTGGAGCAGCTCTCGGTCGGCGTTCCCGCCACCGTGACGCCGGTCGGCTCGGCCAAGAGCTTCCAAGGCTCGATCCGCCAGATCTCGCCGATCATCGACCCGCAGAACCGCCAGGGCGAGGCCCGCATCGCCGTGCCCTACAGCCCCGAGCTTCGCCCGGGCGGCTTCGCCGCGGCGCAGATCACGGCCGGCTCGGTCGACGCGCCGCTGCTGCCGGATTCGGCCGTGCTCAACGACGACAATGGCAGCTACGTCTACATCATCGACCCCGAGAACAAGGTGCTGCGCCGTAACGTCAAGGTCGGCTCGGTGACCGACAAGGGCATCGTCATCGTCGCGGGGCTGGCCGGCACCGAGCGGGTCGTGCTCGCCGCCGGCGCCTTCCTCAACCCGAACGACAAGGTGCGACCCAAGCTCGCCCTCGCCGGCGCCCCGCGCTGACGCCCTCCCGGAGAAGCTGAACACTCATGCGCAACATTTCCGCCTGGTCGATCCGCCACCCGATCATCCCGATCGTGCTGTTCGTGGCGCTGACCCTGATGGGGCTGATCGCCTTCTCGCGGATGGACGTGAACAACAATCCGGACATCGAATTCCCGCTCGTCAACATCTCGGTCAGCCAGCCGGGCGCGGCGCCGCCCGAGATCGAGACCCAGGTGACGCAGCGCATCGAGTCGGCGGTGCGCGGCATCAACGGCGTCGACGAGATGACCTCGTTCGTCGGCGAAGGCAGCTCGACGACGACCATCCAGTTCGTCATCGGCACGCCGGTCGACCGCGCCGTCAACGACGTGCGCAACGCCGTCGCCCAGATCAGGAGCGACCTGCCCGAAGGCATATTGGAGCCGCAGGTGGTGCGCCAGGACATCGCGTCCGGCCCGCTCGCTTACTTCTCGGTCGAAGCGAACGACATGACGCTCGAGGAAGCGAGCTGGTTCGTCGACAATACGGTGGCGAAGCGCCTGCTCGGCGTCGACGGCATGGCCCAGGTGCGGCGCGGCGGCGGCGTCGACCGCGAGATCCGCGTCATCCTCGATCCCGCCAAGATGCAGTCGCTCGGCGTCACCGCCTCGCAGATCAACACCGTGCTGAGGACCCAGAATCTGAACGCCGCCGGCGGCCGCGCGGAGATCGCCGGCTCCGAGCAGGGCGTGCGCGTGCTCGGCAACGCCCGCGACGCCTTCGCGCTCGGCGACACCCAGATCTCGCTGGGCGGCGGACGCACGATCAAATTGAGCGACATCGCCCAAGTCAAGGATGCGTTCGGCGAGCAGCGCTCTTACTCGACCATGGACGGGAAGCAGGTGCTCAGCTTCTCGATGACCAAGGCCAAGGGCTATTCCGACGTCACCGTCTACGACAAGGCGGAGAAGGAGATTAAGAAGCTCGAGAAGGAATATCCCAAGGTCAAGTTCACCTTGCTGTTCACGCCGGTCAAATATGTCCGGACCCAGTATGAATCGGCGATGGAATCGATGCTCGAGGGCGCCGCGCTGGCGGTGCTCGTCGTCTTCCTGTTCCTGCGCGACCTGCGCGCGACCCTGATCTCCGCGCTCGCCATCCCGCTGTCGGCGATCCCGACCTTCTGGTTCATGGACCTCTTGGGCTTCTCGCTGAACGGGCTCAGCCTGCTCGCGCTCAGCCTCGTCGCCGGCGTGCTGGTCGACGACGCGATCGTCGAGATCGAGAATATCGTCAGGCACATGCGAATGGGCAAGACCGCCTATCAGGCGTCGATCGACGCCGCGGACGAGATCGGCCTCGCCGTCGTCGCCACCACTTTCTCGATCGTCGCGGTGTTCCTCCCGGTCGGCCTGATGCCCGGCATTTCCGGCCAGTTCTTCAAGAATTTCGGCTTCACCGTGGTCGCCGCGGTGTTGACCAGCCTCGCCGTCGCGCGCCTGATCACGCCGATGATCGCGGCTTATTTCCTGCGCTCCAAGGGCCATGCGCCGCACGCGTCGGGCTGGATGATGGACCGCTATGTCGACATCTTGCGCTGGTCGATCCGCAATCGCTGGAAGACGGTGTCCATGGGTGTCGCCGCCTTCGCACTGACCATCTTCTGCTTCTCGCGGCTGCCGACGACCTTCCAGCCGCCGGTCAACACCGATTCGAGCCAGATCCAGATCGAGATGGCGCCGGGCACGACGCTCGACCAGACCGCCGCTGTCGCCAACCGCGTCGCGGCGATGATCAAGCGCGCGCCCCAGGTCGAGAAGGCCTTCACCGACATCGACGTCGGCAGCGCCAGCGTCTATCTGACGCTGAAGAAGAAGCGCGACATGACCAGCGTCGAGTTCGAGCGCCATTATGCGCCGAGTCTGCGCAACATCCCCGACGCGCGGATCAACTTCGCCTCGCAGTCCGGCGCGGGCGGCGGGCGCGACCTCAACGTCACTCTGGTCGGCGACGACCCGGTCAAGCTCAACCAGGCCGCCGTCTCCCTCATCGCCCAGATGCGCAAGCTCCCCGAGCTGCGCGAGCCGCGCATCAACGGCGACCTCAGGCGCCCCGAGATCACGATCAGGCCGCGCCTCGATCTCGCCGCCCAGCTCGGCGTCTCGACCGCCTCGCTGAGCCAAGCGATCCGCATCGCCACTTTGGGCGAGATCAACCAGAACAGCGCCAAATTCTCGCTGTCCGACCGCCAGATCCCGATCCGGGTGGCGCTCGCCGAGGATGCGCGCGAGAATCTCGGCGCGATCGAGAATTTGCCCGTGCCGACGTCGGCGGGCGGCTCGGTGCCGCTGAAGCTGGTCGCCGACATCAGCTTCGGCGCCGGCCCGACCCAGATCCGCCGCTTCGACCAGCGCCGCCGCCTGTCGATCGGCGCCGACCTCGCGCCGGGCCTCGTCTCCGGCGATGCGATGAAGCAGATCATGGCGCTGCCGGCGATGCAGCATCTGCCGTCGGGCGTCGAGCGGGTGCCGTTCGGCGACCAGAAGTGGCAGGCCGAGCTGGTCAGCAACTTCATCTTCGCCGTCATCTCCGGCGTCTTCCTGGTCTTCGCGGTGCTGGTCCTGCTCTACAAGCGCGTGCTGCCGCCCTTCGTGAACATGGGCTCGCTGCTGCTCGCGCCGCTGGGCAGCGCCCTGGCCCTGATGATCACCGGCAACCCCTTGTCGCTGCCCGTCTTCATCGGCCTCCTCATGCTGCTCGGCATCGTCGCCAAGAACTCGATCCTCTTGATCGACTTCGCGATCGAGGAAATGGGCAAGGGCGTGCCCAAGGACGAGGCGATCGTCGACGCCGGCCACAAGCGCGCCCAGCCGATCGTCATGACCACGGTGGCGATGGTGGCGGGCATGGTGCCGATCGCTCTGTCCTTCACCGGCGACGGCAGCTGGCGCGCGCCGATGGGCATCACCGTGATCGGCGGCCTGGTTCTCTCCACCCTGCTCACCTTGCTGATCGTGCCGGCCGGCTTCCACCTCGCCGACAGCTTCGAGAAGTGGCTCGGGCCGCTGTTCGGGCGCGTCCTCACCTACAAGCCGGGCGACGACACGCGCGCGCCCGAGCCGCAGCCGGCGGAGTGAACCAAAGCCCGGCTGGGCGATTGGGGGAGGGAATGAGCCCTCCCGCTCCGAACGGCTACCGCCGCATGCGGGTCGTCGCGACGCTGATGCTGGTCGCGATGGCGGCGTTGTTCCTCGCCGCGGACGCCTTCGACGGGGCCTACCCGGCGCTCGGCTTCGTCAAGGCCTTCGCGGAAGCCGCGATGGTCGGCGGCCTCGCCGACTGGTTCGCGGTGACCGCCCTGTTCCGCCGCCCGCTCGGCTTGCCGATCCCGCACACGGCGATCATCCCGCGCAACAAGGACC
>JBJMTY010000012.1:0-5440 GCA_045811445.1 Allosphingosinicella sp.
CATCGTCGCCATCGGCATCGTTCCGAACACGGAAGGCATCGGCCTCGAGGCTTTGGGCGTGAAGACCGACCGCGGCCACATCGCCACCGACGGCTACGGCCGCACCAACGTCGAAGGTATCTACGCGATCGGCGACGTCACCGGGCCCCCCTGGCTCGCTCACAAGGCGAGCCACGAGGGCGTGGTCTGCGTCGAGGCCATTGCAGGCAAGAAGCCGCACCCGTTCGAGACCTGGAACATCCCCGGCTGCACCTATTCGCGCCCGCAGGTGGCGTCGGTCGGCCTCACCGAGGCCAAGGCCAAGGAAGGCGGCCGGAAGGTCCGCGCCGGCAAATTCCCCTTCATCGGCAACGGCAAGGCGATCGCGCTCGGCGAGGCGGAAGGCTTCGTGAAGACCGTGTTCGACGCCGAGACCGGCGAGTTGCTCGGCGCCCATATGGTCGGCGCGGAGGTCACCGAGCTGATCCAGGGCTATGCGGTGGCGCGGCAGCTCGAGACGACCGAGGAAGACCTCATGCACACGGTCTTCCCGCACCCGACGCTCTCCGAGATGATGCACGAGAGCGTGCTCGACGCTTATGGGCGCGCCATCCATTATTGAGGCCGGCCGCCCCGCCGTCGCGGCCTGCGCAGGGGATAGTTACGTGGCCGGAGGCGCAGCCTTCGGCAGTGGACACCTCCCTGAAACTCTATACCACAATGTATGCGTAGATAACGCCCGTGTCCGATCGCGTTCCCGCAAGACAGGAGAATCAGCATGGCCACCGGCGACGTAGAAATTCCGGAGCATGATCTGCACGCAATGGTCGATGGTGCGCTGCCGCCATTTCCCGAAATCGTCTCCGTGCTGGCGGGCCTTCCCGACCAGTCGGAGCCGATCGTCCTCGCACAGAGCGGAGACCGCCTTCTCCTGTGGGCGAATTCGGATAATTCCAGCAAGAACGCTTATGTCAGCGAGGTTCCCAACCAGCGCAATCCGATCTCGGACGCGGTGATCGCCAATTTCTGGGACGGCACCACGATACCGAACTATGTGCTCACGCTCCGTCGCTATTGGCAGCAGGTGCCTGGCGCCTACACGCTGGTTCAGGCGGGCGGCGGCTTCGAGCAGACCTACACCACCACCACGGGAATCAGCGAGACCGATTCGGAGACGCTGAGCGCGGAGCTAGGTGTCTCCGGCGGCGGGCTCTCCGCGAAAATATCCGCGTCTTTCACGCATTCGGTAACCACCTCCCTCGCAACATCGCAGTCGAGGAAGTTCACCGCCGGCGCGCCGGCCTCCGGCTTCCAGCGGGTATGGGTTCTTTGGCAGCTCGTCGACGAGCTCGTGGCCCTGACGCCGAGCGGCGACGTCATCCCGACTTACATCGGCGAGGCGGACGTAACCTGGTTCGTCGACGTGCCGATGATGGGGACGAGCGGCGCCTTCATGAACTATCAGAATGCGCGTCAGACCTTTCCGACCCAGACGCTCATGCCGCAACAGAAGGACTTTCCCCTGTAGGCTGAGCCGGGCCGCGGCAGCCCGCCGCTCGCCCGGGCTTCCGGGGCATGGACCACCGCCGCCGGGCTATGCCACCTCGGCCAGCACGAACGCATAGGCTTCCGCGATCTCGTGGAGGCGTTCCCAGCGGCCGGATTTGCCGCCGTGGCCGGCGCCCATGTTGATCTTGAGCAGGAGCAGATTGTCGTCGGTCTTCGTGGCGCGCAGCCGGGCGGCCCATTTGGCCGGCTCCCAATAGGTGACGCGGGGATCGTGCAGGCCGCCGGTGATCAGCATCGGCGGATAGGCGCGCGGCGCGACATTGTCGTAGGGGCTGTAGGAGCGGATCAGGTCGAAGGCCGCTTCGTCCTCGATCGGGTTGCCCCATTCGGGCCATTCCCCCGGGGTGAGCGGCAGGCTGTCGTCGAGCATCGTGTTGAGCACGTCGACGAACGGCACGTCGGCGACGATCGCGCCCCATAGGTCGGGATCGGTGTTGGCGACGACGCCCATCAGCTCGCCGCCCGCCGAGCCGCCCTGGATCGCGATGCGGCCGGGCGCCGACCAGCCCCCGGCGATCAGGCCTTTGGCGGCGTCGACGAAATCGTGGAAGGTATTCCAGCGCTTCTCCAGCTTGCCGTCCAGGAACCAGCCGTAGCCGAGGTCGTCGCCGCCGCGGATATGGGCGATGGCGTAGGCCCAGCCGCGGTCGAGCAGGCTGATCCGGCTGGTCGAGAAAGCCGGCTCGATGGCGATGCCGTAGGCGCCGTAGGCGTAGAGGAAGAGCTTGCCGGAGCCGTCGCGGGGGAAGCCCTTGGGGTAGACGATCGAGACCGGGATCGCCTTGCCGTCGCGCGCCGGCACCATCAGCCGCTCGGTCTCGTAGCGCGACCCATCGTAGCCGGACGGGATCTCCTGGACCTTGAGCGTCTCGAGCCGGTCCTCGCCCGGGCGATAGTCGTAGGCCGTCGCCGGCGTCACCATCGAGGAATAATGGAGGCGATAGGCGGCGGGGGCATATTCGGGATTGCCGCTGAAGCCGGCCGCGTAGGCGGCTTCGGGGAAGGGAATGCGGCTTTCCTCGCCGGCGTAGGTGCGAAGCAGCAGCTGGTCGAGGCCGTCGATCCGCGCCGACAAAGCGAGATGGTCGCGATAGGCGGAGAGGCCGGTCAGATAGATGCGGTCGGAGCCGGCCACGATGGTGGTCCACTCCGCGGGGCGGGCGGGATCGGCTTCGACGAGGCGGAAATTGACGTGCTCGTCGTTGGCGAGGATCCACAGCTTCCCGTGCGATGCGTCCGCCATATACTGGCGCCTGGCCTCCCGCCGCGAGATCAGGACCGGCTCCGCCTCCGGGTCGGCGGCGGCGAGGAAGCGTATCTCGTTCGAGGAATTGTCGCCCGAGGAGACGAAGATCAGGCTGCGGTCCTGCGAGCGCGAGAGGCCGACGCTGAAGCCGAGATCCTCGGTCTCCTCGTAGATCGTCCGCGCCTCGGCGGCGGGGCGGCCGAGGCGGTGGAGGCGGGCGCGGTAGCTGCGCCAATGCTCGTTGACCTCGGTGTAGAGGATGAACCGGCTGTCGGCGCTCCACACCGGCTGGCCGATGCCGACTTCGGTGACGGTCTCGATCACCTCGCCCGAGGCGAGGTCGCGGATGCGCAGCTCGAACCGTTCGGCGCCCTTGTCATCGACCAGGGTCGCGGCGAGGCGACCGTCGGGACTGACCGCGAGCGCGCCGAGCCGGTAATAATCCTTGCCTTGCGCCTCGGCGGGCTCGTCGAGGATCAGTTCGTCCGGACCGCCCTCGGCGCGCTTCCTGTACCAGCTGCGATATTGCGCGCCGGGCCTGAAGGCCCACCAGTAGAGCCAATCGCCGTCGCGGACCGGGACCGAGCTCTCATCCTCCTTGATGCGGCCCTTCATCTCCTCGAACAGGGTCTCGACCAACTCTTTATGGGGCGCCATCGCCGCGTCGAAAAAGGCGTTCTCGGCCTTGAGATAGTCGAGCACCGCGGCATCGGTCACGTCCGGATAGCCGGGATCGCGCAGCCAATGCCAGGGATCGTCCACCCGCCGCCCGTGCCGTTCGTAGCTGTAGGGGCGCGGCTCGGCGCGGGGCGGGGCGGGGAGGGACATGGACGCTCTTTCCTGAGGCACGCGGCGGGTCTATCGGATGCCGCACATAGCGACGCCGAGGGAATTTGCCATGTCCACCTACGAAGCCCGCTTAGCGGCGCTCCGCGAGCAATTGAAGGCCGACCGGCTCGACGGCTTCGTCGTGCCGCTGACCGACGAGCATATGAGCGAATATGTCGGCTCCTACGCCCAGCGGCTCGCCTGGTTGACCGGCTTCCAGGGCTCGGCCGGCTCGGCCGCGGTGCTGCCCGAGGAAGCGGCGATCTTCGTCGACGGGCGCTACACCTTGCAGGTCCGGGACCAGGTCGACGGGCGGCATTGGTCCTATCAGTCGGTTCCCGACACCAGCGTCGCCGATTGGCTGAAGGTCCACGCGCCCGAGGGCGGCCGCATCGGCTACGACCCTTGGCTGCATACCAAGGATTGGGTGACCAAGGCCAAGGAGGCTCTGGCCGATAAGGGGGCGGAGCTGGTCGCCGTGCGCCGCAACCCGATCGATGCGGTCTGGGCCGACAAGCCCGAGCCGTCCAAGGCGCGGCTGGTCGTGCAGCCCGACGACCTCGCCGGCAAATCCTCGGCGGCCAAGCGGCAGGAGATGGCCGACTGGCTGCGTGAACAGAAGGCCGACGCGGCCGTCCTCTCGGCGCTCGATTCGATCGCCTGGACCTTCAACGTGCGCGGCGCCGACGTCGAGCACACGCCGGTGGCTCTGTCCTTCGCTTTGGTCAACGAGGACGGCACCGCCGAGCTGTTCGTCGCGCCCGAGAAGATCGGGGACGACGTCCGCCAGCACCTCGGCAACGGCGTCCGCGTCCACGGCCGCGACGAGTTCGAGGCCCATCTCGGCTCGCTCGCCGGCAAGACCGTGGTCGCCGATCCGGAGCGGGCGGTCGCCGCGATCTTCGAGGCGCTCGAGAAAGCCGGCGCCAGGGTGGTGCAGAAGCGCGACCCGGCGGTGCTCCCCAAGGCGATCAAGAACCAGGCGGAGATAGACGGCCATCGCGCCGCCCAGGCCCGCGACGGCGCCGCGCTGACCCGCTTCCTGCACTGGATCTCGATCGAAGCGCCCAAGGGCCATGTCGACGAGCTGAAGGCGGTCGAGAGGCTTCAGCAATTCCGCCAGGCCTGCGGCGATCTGCGCGACACCAGCTTCGACACCATCTCCGGCGCCGGGCCGAACGGGGCGATCGTCCATTATCGGGTGAGCGAGGAGACCAACCGCCCGCTCGAAATGAACTCGCTCTACCTCGTCGACAGCGGCGGCCAATATCCCGACGGCACCACCGACGTCACGCGCACCGTCGCGATCGGCGAGCCGACGGCGGAGATACGGGACCGCTTCACCCGGGTGCTCAAGGGCCATATCGCCGTCGCCCGCGCGGTCTTCCCGAACGGGACGCGCGGCGGCCAGCTCGACACGCTGGCCCGCCAATATCTGTGGCAGGCGGGCCTCGATTATGCCCACGGCACCGGCCACGGCGTCGGCGCCTATCTCGCCGTCCACGAAGGGCCGCAGCGCATCTCGCCGGCCGGCTCGAGCCAGGCCGGCGGCGACGAGCCGCTGAAGGCCGGCATGTTCCTCTCGAACGAGCCCGGCTACTACAAGACCGGCGAATATGGCATCCGCATCGAGAATCTGGTCCTCGTCGAGCCGCGCGCGGTCGAAGGCGCCGAGAAGGCGATGCTCGGCTTCGAGACCCTCACCTTCGCGCCGATCGACCGCAGTCTGATTGACCTGTCGCTCCTCTCCGACGAGGAGAGGCAATGGGTCGACGATTATCACGCCAAAGTGCTTGAGATCGTCGGACGGCAGCTCCA
>JBJMTY010000013.1:0-6925 GCA_045811445.1 Allosphingosinicella sp.
AGCTCAGGGCCGAGCTCACGAGCGGCAACGTCTGGTCGGTCCAGGCCGATCTCGACGGCGACGGCAACGCCGACCTCATCCTCTCGGTCACCGTCGCCGACAACCACGCCCTCACCGGCGCCGACTTCGTCTTCTAGGCGCGGCGGCGGTCGGGGGCGGTGCGGGCCAAAGCGAGGATGGCGGGAACCTCGCCGGCGGGGACGGCGGGGGAATAGAGATAACCCTGGCCGAAGTCGCAGCCCTGGGCGACGAGGCTCGCCTGCTGGGCCAGCGTCTCGATCCCTTCGGCGACGATCCGCACGTCGAGGCTGTGGCCGAGATGGATGACGGCGCGGATGATCGCCGCCGCGTCGGGCGTGACGCACAGATCGCGCACGAAGCTCTTGTCGATCTTGAGCAGGTCGACCGGGAATTGCTTCAAATGCGAGAGCGAGGCGTAGCCGGTGCCGAAATCGTCGAGCGCGATGGTCATGCCGGCGGCGCTCAGCGTCTTCAGCGTCCGCTCGACGCATTCGGCGCCGCGGCCGAGGAACACCGTCTCGGTCACTTCGAGCTGGACGAAATGGGGCGGCACGCCGGCCGCCGCCAGCCGCTCGAGCAGCCGCTCGGCAAAGTCGCCGCCGCGAAACTCGGCCGCGGCGGCGTTGATCGCGACGTGGCCGAAGGCGATGCCGCGCTCCAGCCAGTCGCGCATGTCGGCGATCACCCCCTCGATCATCCGGTCGGAGAGGCCGGTGGCGATGGTGAGGTCCTCGAAGGCGGCGGCGATCGTGTCGGGGCTCTGGAAGCCCTTGCCCGGATGCCGCCACCTGAGCAAAGCCTCGAAGCCCGCCACCTCGCCGGTCGCAAGGTCGATCTTGGGCTGGTAGAAGGGCGTGATCCACCTCTTCTCGATCGCGTCGCGGGCGAGGGCGAGCATCGAGATGCGGGTCTGCATCTCGGCCCGCATCGCCGGCTGGAAAAGCTTCAGATTGCCGCGCCCGGCCGCCTTGGCGACGTAGAGGGCGATGTCGGCATGCTTCATCAGCTCCGCCCGGCTCGCTCCGTCGAGCGGATAGAGGCTGGCGCCGATGCTGGCGTCGCAATCGAGCACCATGCCGGCATGGACCCACGGCCGCCTGAGCGCCGCCATCAGCGCCTCGACGGCGGTCGTCACTTCCGCTTCGCCGCGCACGCCGTTGAGGATCACCGCGAACTCGTCGCCGCCGAGCCTAGCGACCAGATCGTCGGCCCGCGCCGTCTCCTTGAGCCGTTCGGCGAAGGCGCAGAGCAGGGAATCGCCGGCATCGTGGCCGAGCGTGTCGTTGACCCGCTTGAACTCGTCTATGTCAAGCAGCAGCAAGGCGAAGCAGCCTTTGTCCGGCCCCGCCGCGACGAGCTGGTCGAGCCGTTCCTGGAAGAGCAGGCGGTTGGGCAAATGGGTGAGGCTGTCGTGATTGGCCACCCAGCGCACCTTCTCCTCGGACTGCTTCTGGTGGGTGATGTCGCGCGAGACGACGACGAGGCGGACCGGCTTTCCGGCTTCGTCGAAGATCGGGGTCGCCACGCTGTCGAACCAGCGCGTCTCGCCGCGTCCGGTGCGGTGGACGAGCGTGACGTGCGAGGTCTCGCCGCGGCGGCCCCGGGCGACGGCCTTGGCGGCGTCGCGCGCGCCCTCGCGGGCGAGCAAGTCCGTCCAGGGCCGGCCGAGCATGGCTTCGGGGCCGTCGAGGTCGAGCGCCTGCGGGCCGAGCCGGTTGACGAACAACACCCGCCCGTCGAGGTCGAGCAGCAGGATGCAGTCGGGGCTCGCCTCGAGGATCGAGCGGTTGACCGCCTCCGTTTCGGCCAGCGCGCGCTGGGCGAGGACGCGCTCGTGGACGTCGGTGCAGGTGCCGTACCAGCCGACCACCTGGCCGGCGGCGTTGCGGGCCGGGATGGCGCGGCTCAGCGTCCAGCGATAGTCGCCGTCGGCGCCGCGCAGGCGGAACTCGACGTCGAAGGTGGCGCCGGTGGCGAGGCTGCGGCCCCAGGCCGCCCAGGTCGCCGGCCGGTCGTCGGGATGGACCGCGTCCGCCCAGGCGTCGCCGAGGTCGCCGGCGGTCTCGCGGCCGGTGAAGGCGCCCCATTGCGGGCTGAGATATTCGCAGCGCCCCTCGGCATTCGCCACCCAGATCATCTGCGGCACCGAATCGAGGATGCCGTGGGCGCGCGCCGTGCTCTCGCGCAACGCTTCCTCGAGCAGCTTCTGCTCGGTGACGTCGCCGATGAAGCCTTCGAAGGCGAGCGCCTCGCCGTCGAGGCCGTAGACCGCCTGGCCCTGCTCGCGCACCCAGCGCAGTTCGCCCGAGCGGTGGCGGATGCGGTAGGTGTGGGTGAAGGGCTCGCGCGACGCCGTGGCCGCGTCGACCGCGGCGAGCAGGCCGGCGCCGTCCTGGGGATGGACGATCTCGGCCCAGGATATCTCGCGGGTTATCCACGCCTCGCGTGGCCAGCCGGTCAGATCCTCGGCCGCCTCGCTGATATAGTCGAACCACCAGGGCGCGGCGGCGCCGCAGCGATAGGCGATGCCGGGCAGATTGCCGATCAGGGTGGCGAGCTGGCGCTGGCTCTCGGTCAGCGCATCGGCGGCGCGCCGCCGCTCGGTCACGTCCATGACGATGCCGCCGACCCAGCGCCGCTCGCCGCCGGTGCGCAGCGGCTTGGCGAGGGCGCGGATCCAGCGCACCTCGCCGCTCGCGCTCATCACCCGGAACTCGACGTCCTGCTGGCGGCCCTGGTCGAAGCAGGCCTGGAGGTTGCGCGCGGTCGCCGCCAGATCGTCGGGGTGGACGACGGTGAGCGGCTCCTTCTGGAGCTGGGGGAAGGGCTCGTGGCCGAACAGGGCGCTGGTCACCGCGTCCCAGTTCGACAGGCGGTCGATCATGTCGATGCGCCAGGTGCCGACCCGCGCCGCCTCCAGCGCGGCGCGCAGGAAGGCGTCCTCGCCCCCTTCCGCCGATCCGGCAAGGGCGAGCGCCTGTTCGAGCGCGTCGGTTCCGACATGGAGCATCAGCTCTGAAAGTCCCTCGCTCGCCCCACAAATCCCCCTGCCGGCGCACTCGCCACGCGCCCGCTTCCTTCCCTTTGGCCAAGGCAGGTTAAGCAATCGTTGGCGCGGCCCCTTGCCGCAGGCGCGGTTTGCGCCGTTTCGGCGGGTTTTCGGGCGATCGATCCACAGATAATTTTCGTGAGCTGCGCCGCCGAGGCGGAACGGGCCGCCGCCGCCGCCGATTTAGCCCTCGCGCGTCCCGGCACGGACGCGGGAAAGGCATCGTCCTGGACGCCATGCTCGCCAAGATCCTGATCGTCGACGACGACCCGCTGGTGCTGGGCGTCACCGCCGGGCTGCTCGCCGAGGCCGGCTATGGCGTGGTCGAGGCGCGCGGCTATGACGAGGCGATCGCCCGGCTCGAGGCGGAAGCGGATGCCGGCCTGCTGGTCACCGACATATGCCTGGGCGGCGGGCCCGACGGGCTCGCCCTCGCCCGCGAGGCGGCGCGGCGGCGGCCGGGGCTGCGCATCCTCATCGTCTCCGGCGCCATGCGGCCGGCGGGCGCCGAATGCCCGGAAGGGGCCTTGTTCTTCACCAAGCCCTACGCGCCGGGCGCCTTGCTCGCGGTGATCGGCGACGCCGATGCGTGGCAAGCCGTTCCGGCGGCGCAACCGAGTGGCGGGTATATCGTTACTGCCGAGTAGCGTCTCGTGCTGCGAGTTTGCAAGCGGAGTCAAAGATGTCTCTCATCCTGCTCATAATCCTCATCATTCTCTTGATCGGTGCGCTCCCGACCTGGGGCTATAGCCGCGGCTGGGGCTATTTCCCCTCGGGCGGCCTCGGCCTCATCCTGCTGATCATCCTCATCCTGTACCTGATGGGCCGCATCTGATCCGCGCGGCGGCGGCGCCCGCTTGAACCGGCCGGCGCTTCGCGCCAGGATCGGGGCGAGATGAGCGCCGCCGTCGCCCTTCGCCGCGCCGCCGCCGCGGCGGTCGATTTCGCGCTGCCGCCGCGCTGCCCCGCCTGCGGGACGATCGTGCCGGAAGCGCGCGGCTTCTGCTTCGATTGCTGGTCGAAGCTCCAGTTCCTCGCCGATCCCTGCTGCGCCCGTTGCGGCCTGCCGTTCGCGTTCGGCGCCGGGGCGGAGGCGGAATGCGGGCGCTGCCTCGCCGAGCCGCCGCCGTTCGACCGCCTGCGCGCCGCCGTCGCTTATGGCGAGGTCGCGCGCGCCGTCGCCCTCAAGCTCAAATATGGCGGCCGCCCCGGAGTGGCCGAGACCCTCGCGCGCTTCATGCGCCGCCGGCTGGAGGCGGACGCCGACGCCTTGCTCGTGCCGGTGCCGCTCCACCGCTGGCGGATCTGGAAGAGGGGCTACAACCAGGCCGCCTTGATCGCCGCCGCGCTGGCGCGCTCGACCGGCCGGCCGCTCGCGCTCGATCTGCTGGTCCGCACCCGCGCGACGCCGCCGCTCCAGGGCCTCGGCCGGCGCGAGCGGGCGGAGGCGGTGCGCGGCGCCTTCGCGGTGAGCGAGGCGGGGAGGGGGGCGGTGCGCGGCCGCGAGATCCTGCTGGTCGACGACGTCTTCACCAGCGGCGCCACCGCCGGCGCCTGCGCGCGGGCGCTGAAGCGGACCGGCGCGGCGCGGGTCGGGATATTGTGCTGGGCCCGCGTGATCGCCGCCGAATGAGGCGCCCAAATCAACTGGCCAAATAAAAGGTTTCGCCCGCGCGGCCCGTGCCTTAAGCGCCTCGTCCGTGACCGCCAAACATACCGTGCTGATCGTCGAGGACGAATCGCTCATCTCGATGATGCTCGAGGATTTCCTCGATTCCCTGGGCCATGCCGTCGCCGGCACCTGCGAGACCGTCTCCGACGCTCTGGCGCGGGTCGAGCAGGGCGGGTTCGACATCGCCATCGTCGACGTCAACTTGAACGGCGAGCGGGTCTGGCCGGTCGCCGACCGCCTGCGCGCGATGGGCATTCCCTACATCCTCGCCACCGGCGGCCATATCGAGCCGCCGCCCGACGCCCATGCCGGCGCCCCGGTCCTCTCCAAGCCCTTCACCCTCGACGCGATCGAGCCCGCGCTCGACGAGGCCAGCCGCGCCGGCTAGCTTTCTCGCCGGAAGGATGGGGCGATGGTGTGGAAGCTGCTGCTGGCGGCCGTCTTGGTCTATGGCGCAATCTGCGCCTTCGCCTTCCTCTTCCAGGATCGCGCCTTGTTCGCGGTCGACGCGGCGCGCGCGGGCGGTCCGCTGCCGCCCGGCGCCGAGCGGCTGGCGCTGGCGGCGGCCGACGGCACGCGGCTGGTCGGACTCCATGTGCCGCCGCGCCGGCCGAGCTCCGGCGCGGGCTCCAATCCGCCGCTGATCCTCGGCTTCGGCGGCAATGCCTGGAACGCGGACCATGCCGCCGAATATCTCGGCGACGTCTATCCCGGCGCCGACATCGTCACCTTCCACTATCGCGGCTACGCGCCGAGCGGCGGCCGGCCAGGCGCCGCCGCCTTGCTTGCCGATTCGCTGACCATCCACGATTTCGCGGCGGCGCGCTGGCCCGGCCGGCCGATCGTCGCGATCGGCTTCTCGATCGGCAGCGGCATCGCGGCGCATCTGGCGCGGGAGCGGCCGGTGGCCGGCGCGATCCTCGTCACGCCGTTCGATTCGCTGACCAAAGTGGCCGCCGGTCATTTTCGCTGGCTTCCGGTGCGCTGGCTGTTCCGCAACCGAATGGACGCGGCCGAGGATTTGGCCATGGCACGGGCGCCGGTCGCGATCCTCGCCGGCGGCGCCGACACGCTCATCCCCAAGGCCCGCACCGACGGCCTCCGCCACGCCGCCCGGACCCTGGTCTACGACCGCACCGTCGCCGGCGCCGGCCACAACGACATCTACGCCCGCTCCGAGTTCCAGCAGGACCTGCGCGAGGCGCTGGCGGCGGTGATCGCGCGACGCTCGTGAGGCGCGGTTCGCGAGGCTGTCGTTTTCTACTTGTTCTTCGGGAACGAACATGGTACATGCTCGGACAGAACAGACGCGTTGAATGGGCGGCGCGTCGGCCTTAACGGGGAGCGACGCCATGACGGCATCTCTGAAATTGGTCACGGGGACTTCGGACAATATGGACAAGCAGAAGGCCCTCGAGGCCGCCCTCGCGCAGATCGACCGCGCCTTCGGCAAGGGCAGCGCGATGAAACTGGGCTCGCGCGAGGCGGTCGAGATCGAGACCATCTCGACCGGGTCGCTCGGCCTCGACATCGCGCTCGGCATCGGCGGCCTGCCGCGCGGCCGGGTGGTCGAGGTCTACGGGCCGGAAAGCTCGGGCAAGACGACTCTCGCCCTCCACGTCATCGCCGAGGCGCAGAAGAATGGCGGCACCGCCGCCTTCGTCGACGCCGAGCATGCGCTCGACCCCGTCTACGCGAAGAAACTCGGCGTCGATGTCGACGAATTGATCGTCTCGCAGCCCGACACGGGTGAGCAGGCGCTCGAGATCGTCGATACTTTGGTCCGCTCGAACGCGATCGACGTGCTGGTGGTCGATTCGGTCGCCGCTCTGGTGCCCAGGGCCGAGATCGAGGGCGAGATGGGCGACAGCCATGTCGGCCTCCAGGCGCGGCTGATGTCGCAATCGCTGCGCAAGCTGACCGGCTCCATCTCCAAGTCGAAATGCCTGGTCATCTTCATCAACCAGCTGCGCATGAAGATCGGCGTCATGTACGGCAATCCCGAGACGACGACCGGCGGCAACGCGCTCAAATTCTACGCGTCCGTCCGCCTCGACATCCGCCGCACCGGCCAGATCAAGGACCGCGACGACATCGTCGGCAACACGACGCGGGTGAAGGTGGTCAAGAACAAGGTGGCGCCGCCGTTCAAGCAGGTCGAGTTCGACATCATGTACGGCGAG
>JBJMTY010000014.1:0-17546 GCA_045811445.1 Allosphingosinicella sp.
AAGACCCTGCTCGCGCACAGCTTCGCCGCCGCATTGGGCCTCGATTTCGGCCGCATCCAGTTCACCCCGGACCTGATGCCGGGCGACATCATCGGCGCCAACCTTTTCAACTTCCAGACCTCGACCTTCACGCTGACGCGCGGGCCGATCTTCACCGAGTTGCTGCTCGCCGACGAGATCAACCGCACGCCGCCCAAGACCCAGGCGGCCTTGCTCGAGGCGATGCAGGAGCGGACCGTCACCATCGACGGCCAGAGCCTGCCGCTCGGCGAGCATTTCATGGTCGTCGCCACCCAGAACCCGGTCGAGCAGCAGGGCGTCTACCCGCTCCCCGAGGCCCAGCTCGACCGCTTCCTGTTCAAGCAGCGGGTCGATTATCCGTCGGCCGAGGAGGAGACCAAGATCGTCGCCACCCACGGCGCCCGCCAGGGGGCGATGGCGCCGGCCGGCTGGGGCGTCACCCGCCAGGCGGACCGCGAGGCGGTCGGCGCCGCCGCGGCCGCGGTCGCCGAGGTCAAATTGGTCGAGGACGTGGTCGATTATATCGTGCGGCTGATCCGCGGGACCCGCGACGTCGCCGACCTCGAGACCGGCGCGAGCCCACGCGCCGGGGCGATGCTCGCCGCCGCCGCCCGCGCCCGCGCCGCGCTCGACGGCCGCGACTTCGTCATCCCCGACGACGTCAAGACGCTCGCCCCGGCCTTGCTGCGCCACCGCCTGATCCTCTCCCCGGCCGCCGAGATCAACGGCCGGATGGTCGAGGAAGTGGTGGCGGATATCATCGACGAGATCGAGGCGCCGCGTTGATCTATCCCACGCGCCTCGCTGTGGTGGCGGCGGCGGCGGGCGGGCCGCTCGCCTTCCTGGTCGCCGCCGCGGCGCCGCAATATTGGTATGCCGGCGCCGGCTGGGCGCTCGCGGTGCTGCTGCTGACCGGGCTCGACGCCTTGCTCGCCGCGCCGTCGGGCACGCTGGCGATCGAGGCGCCCCGCTTCGCCTATGTCGGCGAGACCCGTCCCCTGGCGCTCCGCGTCGCGGTGTCCGGCCGCGGCGCGCCCGCCTTCGCCGAGGCCGCGCTCGCCACCGCCGCGCTCGCCCGGGCCCAGGATCACGGCCGGCTGCGGGTCGAGCTGGACGGCGGCGCCGGCGTCGCCGAGCTGCCGCTGTTCCTCGCCCGGCGCGGCATGGCGGCGGTCGAGGAGGCGAGCCTGCGCTGGCTCGGGCCGCTGCGCCTCGTGTGGCGCCAGCGCCGGCTCGAGCCCGGCACCGCCTTTCCGGTCTTGCCCGACATCCGCCCGGTCGAGGAGAAAGGCGCCCGTATCTTCCAGCGCCAGGCGCTGCAGGGCCTGCTCGCCCAGATGAACCGCGGCGACGGCAGCGATTTCGACGCTTTGGTCGAATATCGCTCGGGCATGGACCGCCGGGCGATCGACTGGAAGCAATCGGCCCGCCACATCAAGCTCCACGCCAAGGAATATCGCACCGAGCGCAACGCCCAGATCGTCTTCGCGCTCGACGCCGGCCGGCAGATGACCGACCCGGTGGCCGGCGTGCCACGCATCGACCGCGCCGTCTCCGCGGCCTTGCTCAACGCCTGGGTGGCGCTGAAGCTGGGCGACCGCGTCGCCCTCCACGCCTTCGATTCCGAGCCGAGGATGGCGACCGGCCTCGTCTCCGGCACCGCCTCGTTCGCCGAGCTGCAGCGCCGCGCGGCGGCGATCGACTATAGCGGCGCCGAGACCAATTATACCTATGCCCTGACCACGCTCGCCTCCCGCCTCGCCCGCCGCTCGCTGATCGTCATCTTCACCGAATTCACCGATCAGACCTCGGCCGACTTCCTGGTCCGCGCCGCCCGCAAGCTGGTCGAGACCCATCTGCTGCTGGTCGTCGTGCTGCGCGACGAGGAATTGGAGGCGATCGCCGCCGCCCGGCCGCAAAGCGCCGCCGACGTCACCCGCGCCGTCACCGCGGCGGCGCTGCTGCGCGACCGCAAGCTGGCGCTGCTGCGCCTCGCCCATCTCGGCGTCCACCTGATCGAGAGCGAGCACGACAAGGTCGGCGAGCGGCTGGTCGCGGGCTATATCGACCTCAAGAAGAGGAACCTCCTGTGAGCGCCGGCCCGACCGTCAACGCGGCCCGGTTCCGCGCCGCCCACCTCGCCGACTGGGAACGGCTCGACCTTTTGCTCACCCGCATCGAGAAACGCTCGATCCGGGCTTTGTCGGACGAGGATCTGCTCGCTTTGCCCCTGCTCTACCGCACCACCCTCTCGTCGCTGTCGGTGGCGCGCGACACCTCGCTCGACCGCGGCCTCGTCGCCTATCTCGAGCAATTGTCGACCCGCGCCTATTTCCAGATCTACGGCGTGCAGACCTCGGTGTGGCGGCAGCTCGCCGACTTCTTCGTGCGCGGCTGGCCCGACGCGGTGCGCGGCCTGTGGAAGGAGACGCTCGCCACCGTCTTGCTGACCGCCGCCAGCGCAATCCTCGCTTATCTGCTGGTGCGCGGCGACCCGGCCTGGTTCTTCGGCATCATCCCCGAGGCGATGGCGCAGGGCCGCACGCCGGCCGCGTCCGCCGAGACCCTGCGCGGCACGCTCTATTCCAAGGAGCGGGATTTCCTCGGCACCTTCGCCACCTTCCTGTTCACCCACAATGCGCGGATCGCGATCTTCTCGTTCGCGCTCGGCTTCGCCTTCGCCGCGCCGACGATCCTGCTGATCATCTATAACGGCCTGTCGCTCGGCGCCTTCGTCGCGGTGTTCGCCGCCAAAGGCCTCGCCTTCAACGTCGGCGGTTGGTTGACGATTCACGGCACCACCGAGATATTCTCGATCTGCATCTCGGGCGCGGCGGGGATCCGGATCGGCATGGCGATCGCCTTTCCCGGCACAAGGAGCCGCACCGCCTCGGCGGTCGAGGCGGGCCGCTCGGCGGCGGTGGCGATGGCGGGGGCGGTGATCATGCTGGCGGTGGCCGGCGTGCTGGAGGGGATCGGCCGCCAGACCGTGACCAGCGACGGCGCGCGCTATGCGATCGGCGGCGCAATGCTGGCCGGCTGGCTGCTTTATTTCTATCTGCCGCGCCGGCGGCCGGCGGCGCGCTGATGCGCTGGCCGTTCCGCAAGAGCGCCGGTCCGCCGCGGACGCTGCGGCGCAGCTTCGTCACGCCCGAAGGCGTCGACCTCAGGCTCGAGCTGGCGGGCGCCGGCGCCCGCGCCGCCGCCTTCCTGATCGACGCGATCTTCATCCTCGTCACCCTGGTCCTGTTCACCCTCCTGATCCTCTATCTGGCCTTGGCCTCTAAGGCGCAGATCATGATCATCCTGTGGCTGGTCGGCGCCTTCCTGCTGAGGAACGGCTGGTTCTCGCTGTTCGAGATGGGGCCGCGCAGCGCGACGCCCGGCAAGAGGCTGATCGGCCTCAGGGTCGTCGCCCGCGACGGCGCGCGGCTGACCGCGGGCGCGGTGATCGCCCGCAACGCGATGCGCGAGGTGGAGATATTCCTGCCTTTGTCGTTCCTCGGCGCCCAGGCCGCGGAAGGCGCGGCCGACGCCTGGCTGATCCTGTTCGCGCTGGGCTGGACCGGCCTGCTGCTCTTCTTCCCGCTGATGAACCGCGACCGGCTGCGCGCCGGCGACCTCATCGCCGGCACCTGGGTGGTCCGCGCCGAGCGCGACGCCCGCGCCGCCGATTTCCTCGAGGCGGCCGAGCGCCCGCGCCGCCGCTTCAGCGAAGCCGCGCTCGAGCTGTACGGCGTCTACGAGCTGCAGACGCTGGAGGAAGTGCTGCGCGGCGGCCGCGGCGAGGCCATCGCCACCGTCGCCGACGCGATCCGCCGCAAGGCCGGGATCGAGGACGATCACGGCGGGGACCACGCCTTCCTCACCGATTATTACGCCGCTCTGTGCGAACGCCTCGAACGCGGCCTGCTCGTCGGCCGCCGCCGCGAGGACAAGCATTGGCGGGAACGGCAAAGCGCCTGACGGCAAAGGAAAATGGCCGATGGATCCAAACGCGTTGAAGGACGCTCGACGGCGATGGTAGGAGGGGGGACGCCCGCAGCCACAGAAGGTTATTCTGACCGCTAGGTGGGCTCGCCGCGGGTGGCGGGTGGAGGAATCGATGATGCCACTGAAGTCGATCGGTCTCACACTTGCCGCTCTGCTCGCGACTGCCGCCGCACCGCCGCGTGACATGGGAGCCGTCGTCCAGCGGATCGGCGGCCCCGACGGCGGCTGGGACCTGCTCAGCGTCGATACCGAGCATCGCCGGTTGCTGGTCGCCCGCAGCGACGGCGTGATGGCGCTCGACCTCGCGACCGGCAAAGTGACGCCGCGTTTGGTGCCCGGCGCCCGCTTTCACGCCGCCCTGGCGATTCCGGGCGGCCTCGGGATTGCGACTTCGGGGCAGTCGAACACGGCCATCCTTTTCGACACCGGGTCGGGCGCCGTGAAGGCCGAGATCCCCACCGGCGCCAACCCCGACGCGGCCATCTACGATCCGGCGACCAAGACGGTGTGGGTGATGAACGCACGGGACGGCAGCGCCACCGTCATCGATCCCCGCAACGCCAAGGTGGTAGCCACCGTCCCGATCGGCGGAGGGCTGGAGCTGGCGGCCCTCGACGGCCGCGGCCATCTGTTCGTCAACGTCGAGGACAAGAACGAGATCGTCGAGATCGGCCTCGCCCGCCGCAACGTCATGCGGCACATCGCGCTGCCCGGCTGCGACGGCCCCACCGGGCTGACCTACGCCGCCTCGGGCACTTTGATCTCAGCCTGCGCCAACGGCGTCGCCAAGCTCGTCACCGCCGCCACCGGGCGGGTCGCGGGCGAGATCAAGATCGGGCCCCGCCCGGACGGCGCCTTCTCGGACCCGGCACGGCACCGCGCCTATATCCCGTCCGGCGGGGACGGGACGCTGACCGTCATCGACACGAGTGGAAGGCTGCCCCGCGCGATCGGAACCGTCGCCACTCAGACAGGCGCCCGCACCGGCGCCGTGGATACCGCCACCGGGCGCGTCTACCTTCCCGCGGCGCGCTATGCGCCCGCCGCTGCCGCTGGCGAGCGGCCGCGAATGGTCCCCGGCTCGTTCGAAATGCTCGTCGTCGCGCCGGCAGGCTGATATCCCCAACCGTTCTGTCGCGTGGGTCGTGAAGCCTCCGCTGGCGAGGTCGCGCGGCAGTGCGGCGACGAATCACCGACGTCTGACGCACAGCGTATAGGCGAGGCCAGCCCGGCGGCCACCTGGTTGCGGCCGCCTAAGCGGCGAACGATCGGCGACGGGCAGGCCGCACCCGCATGCACGTCGTCCGGCTACTCGAGCCGCCTTGAAGCTCCACCCGCCAGGGTGCGGCATCGCCGCTGTGGAATGGGACGAGCGCCAGTCCTCATCGGCGCCGGCCGACCAGCTGTAAAGGGTCCTTGACAGCCAGAGACAAGGACTGTAAAGCTTCCTTTACAAATTGAACAGGGAGCTTTCCATGGCGTTCAGGTCAGCGGCAATGCGGCGCTACAATCGGCGGGTGCTCTGGCTGAGCGCTCTTTACGGCCTGTTCCTGATCGGCGCCGTCTACGCCTTCAACCGCCACCTGCTGAGTGGCGCGCCGGCTTATGGCGCCGCGCTCCTGCCGGCGCTGCCCATCATCGGCATCTTCGCCGCCATCGGTGGCTATCTGGTCGAGGAGCAGGACGAATATGTCCGCATGCTGATGGTGCGCCAGACGCTCTGGGCGAGCGGCTTCGCGTTGAGCGCGGCGACGATCTGGGGCTTCCTCGAGAGCTTCGATCTCGTGGGCCATGTCGAATCCTTCTACGTCGCCGTGCTGTGGTTCGGCGGCCTCGGCCTCGGCGCCTGCATGAACAAGCTGACGGTCGCGAAGGGGGCATGAAGAACCGCCTCAAGATACTCCGCGCCGAGCGCGACTGGAACCAGGGTGATCTCGCGGACCGTCTTCAGGTCTCCCGCCAGACCGTCAACGCCATCGAGACCGGCCGGTACGACCCCTCGCTCCCCCTCGCGTTCCGCATCGCCGAGCTGTTCGGCCTCGCGATCGAGGACGTTTTCACCAGCCCTTCGAAGGGAATACTGAAATGACCAGCAACATCGCCCTTCGGCTCGCCGCGTTGGCCGTCGGAGCGCTCGCGGTTTCGGGCCAGTGCGCCCATGCCGCGGTTCCACCCCCGCCTGCGGAAGCGGCGCACCGCATCCAGTTGGACCACATTTCAGCGGAAGTGGTTGGCCGCGGCCCACCGGTCCTGCTGATCCCCGGGCTCGCCAATCCGCGCGCCGTATGGGCGGACTTCGTGCCGCGGCTCGCTCAGTCGCACCGCGTCTATCTGATCGAGGTCAACGGCTTCGGCGGCACGGACCCCCGCAAGAACCTCGCACCGGGCCTGCTCGAGGGTATCGTCGGCGACCTCGATGGTCTTGTCCGCGCCGAGAAGCTCGACCGCCCCGCGATCGTAGGTCACTCGATGGGCGGCCTGGTCGGGCTCCTCCTGGCGACGAAACACCCCGAGGACCTTGGGCGGCTGATGATCGTCGATTCCCTCCCCTTCTTCGGCGTTCTCGCCGTGCCCCCCGGCACCGAGGCTACCGTTGCGACGGTTGAGCCGGGGGCCCGCGCCATGCGCGAGGCGATCGCCGCCGCTTACGGAAAACCGGTAGACCCGGCCCGCACGGCCGCTCAGGTAGCGGGTCTAGCGCTTAAGCCCGAGAGCCGTGCGAAGATGGAAGCCTGGGCGGCGGCGGCTGATGCGCGGGTCACCTCCACCGCTTTTTATGAGGATATGACGACCGATCTGCGGCCTGCTCTTGCCAAGATCCAGACTCCCATCACGCTCGTCTATCCGTGGAGCGCGGCAGCGTTCGGGAAGGAGCGCACCGACGCCTTCTACCGGCGCAACTATGCGGCGGCTCCGCATGTCACCTACGTGCCGATCGGCGAGGCGGCGCACTTCGTCATGCTCGACCAGCCGGACGCGTTCCGCGCGGCGCTCGCGGCGTTCCTCGGGGATGGCTGAGGGCGCTGCGCGCGGGCCGCGCAATGGCAGTTCGGCCACGGCGACTGGCGATACCAGCCATAGCCACTGAACGTCCGGTCGATCTCGTCGAGCGTGACGTGGGGACGCACGTCAGAGAGCTTCGTGGCACATACGATCGGATCGCTTCCGACGATGAAGGCGCTTCGGAAAACCCGCAAACCCGAACCTGGACGGCCGTGGGTCACTTGCCGACAGGAGCATCAATGTCCGCAATGGGTGCGAAGCGGACCTTGAGCCGGGACAGGAAACCTCAGCTATTCCAAAGCCTTAGAGGAAAAGTGGTCGGGGAGAGAGGATTCGAACCTCCGGCCCCTGCCTCCCGAAGACAGTGCTCTACCAGGCTGAGCTACTCCCCGACCGGAACCGGCCGCTTGGGCCGCCGGGAGACAGGGGCGCGTCTATAGGGTCGGCTCCGGCGGAGCGCAAGCGCCCCTTGGCGTCGCTTCTAGCGCCCCAATATGCCGAGCATCTCGGCGACGGCGGTGAACTTCTCGCGGGGGCTGCCTTCGCGGGCGCGGGCGGTCTCGGCGGCCTCGATCCGCTGCCAGTCGCGGAAGGTGACCGGATCGACGCCGCGGGCCTGCAGCAGCAGATCGAGGCCGCCGCCGCCGGTGCGCCCGCCGTCGCTGCCGGGCGGCAAGGCGGCATTGATCTTCTCGGCGACCTCGAAGCCGTCCGGCCGGTTGGTGCCGATCGTGCCGGTCGGGCCCCGCCGCGCCCAGCCGACGCAATAGAGCCGCTCGGCGATCATCCCCTCATGATTGGCGAAGCGGCCGCGGCCATGCTCGTAGGGCACGCCGGCGATCGGCGGCGTCTGGTAGCCGATGCAGCTCACCACCAGCCCGCATGGGATCGCGTAGCGCTCGCCGGTGCCGACCGAGCGCAGCTCTTCGTCGAGCCGGGTGCGCTCGACCACCAGCCGCTCGACCTTGCCCTCGCCCTCGACCGCGACCGGCATGGCGAAGAAATCGAAATCGATGAGCTTCCTGGCCTCGCGCGGGATCAAGGCGAAGTCGCGCAGGTGGGTGACCGACTTGCGCATGCCGGGCTCGAGCAAGGCGTCGTCGGCCTGCGGCGGGAAGTCGGCGAGATCGACCGCGGGGACGGCGTCGGCGAGATGGCCGAGTTCGCCCAGCTCCTTGGGGGTCATCGCGATCTGGTGGGGCCCGCGCCGGCCGAGCAGGTGGATGGTGCGGATCGACGAACGGTCGAGAGCCTCCAGGGCATGGGCGGCGATGTCCGACCCGGCGAACTCGGCGCGCGTCTTGGCGAGGATACGGGCGACGTCGAGGGCGACGTTGCCGTTGCCGATCACCGCGGCCGCGGTCACGCCCAGGGGGGGATCGAGCTCGGCGAAATCGGGATGGCCGTTATACCAGCCGACGAAGGCGGCGGAACCGACCACCCCGGGCAGGTCGCCGCCGGGAATGCCGAGCGGCCGGTCGTTGGGGGCGCCGGTGGCGAGCACGACCGCGTCGTAGAGCGAGAGCAGTTCGTCGACCGAGACGTCGGCGCCCACCGCGACGTTGCCGACGAAGCGGACGTTGGGGCTGAGCGACACCTTCTCGTAGCGCTTGTAGACCGCCTTGATCGACTGGTGGTCGGGCGCGACGCCGGAGCGGATCAGCCCGTAGGGGACGGGCAGGCGGTCGATGAGGTCGATCGCGACGCCCTCGCCGTAGAGCTTCTGCAGCGCTTCGGCGGTGTAATAGCCGGCGGGCCCCGAGCCGATCACCGCGACGTGCCGCATATACGCTTCCCCCAGCTTCGAACGCGGCGGATGCTAGCGTGTGCCGGTGGGCTGGCAAGCCCCCGTTCAGCCGCGGCGTGCAAGAGGCGGTCCGCCATGCCCGCTCCGCTCCTCGCGCTCCTCCTCGTCGCCGCCGCGCCCGGCCACGCCCCTTCCCCCGACCAGGAAGTGCGCATCCCGTTCGTCGATTTCGGCGGCGTGCGCAGCTTCGAATCCTACCAGGACGACGTCGTCTATCTCGAGGACCGCCACCGCAATTGGTACAAGGCCGAGCTGATCGGCCCCTGCTTCGGCGTCAACTGGGCCTTCCGGATCGGCATCGACACGCGCGGCAGCCCCGATTTCGACCGTTTCAGCCGCCTCATCGTCGGCGACGAGCGATGCACGATCGGCTCGCTCACCCGCAGCGAGAAGCCGCAAAAGCCCTGGAAGAAGAAGCCCCGGCCCGCTTCCTGAACGCTGCCTTGAACCTTTGCGCAGCGTTCGTCATGCCGGACTTGATCCGGCATCCACCTTTTTCCCCCGGACAAAGATTCAGGAAGATGGACCCCGGATCAAGTCCGGGGTGACGATCTGGACGCCCGGTCAGCTCTTGCTCTTGTCCTCGAGCAGGACCTCGCCCTTGCGGCGGAGCAGGGCCTCGATGCCGCGGCCGAAGAAGGCGAGGGCCGGCGGCAGGGCCAGCTCGAGCCGCACCGCGCTCTCGCCGACATCGACCTGGGCCGAGATTTCCTGGCCCATCGCCTTGACGCCGAGGCTCAGCCGATCCCCCGACCAGGCGCTGCGCACGTCGGCTCCGCCCGGTATCTGGCTCGCCAGCTTGTCGGTGTTGGCGGCGATGCGGCGGCGCGCTTCCTCCCTGCCGAGGCGGTGCGGGATATCGACGACGATCGGTCCGGTCATGCCCTCGCCCTAGCCGCGCCGGGCCCGTGAGGCCAGACCCGCTCTGTGGCGCTTGGGTTACAGCCTTGTCATTTTTTTGCAGTGCAGCGCGAAATTTGCTTCGTGCCGCGCCGAAATCTCTTAGTCTCGCGCGATCCGGCAGCCGGGGCGGCTGCCCTTCATGGGTGGGGTATACCGAGATGACCAATCTGACGCGCATAGCGCTCTTGTCGACCCTGTCGGGCGTCGCCCTCGCCGCCGCGGCCCCGGCCGTCGCGGCCCCCGCCGCACAGACCGGCGCGACCCCGCCCGCCCAGGCCCAGGCCGGCGACCCCAACGCGCCCGGCAACCAGGGCGTCAACGACCAAAATGCGATCGTCGTCACCGGCACCCGCCGCAACGACCGCACCGTCGCCGACAGCCCGGTGCCGGTCGACGTGATCGGCGCCGACGCCATCACCAACACCGGCGCGACCGAGACCAACCGCATCCTCAACCAACTCGTCCCCTCGTTCAACTTCCCGCAGCCCTCGATCGCCGACGGCTCCGACGCGCTCCGTCCCGCCACCCTGCGCGGCCTCAGCCCGGACCAGACTTTGGTGCTGATCAACGGCAAGCGCCGCCACGTCGCCGCTCTGCTCAACATCAACGGCACGGTCGGCCGCGGCAGCGCCGCCGTCGATCTCAACCTGATCCCCGGCCTCGCGATCAGCCGCATCGAGGTGCTGCGCGACGGCGCCGCCGCCCAATACGGCTCTGACGCGATCGCCGGCGTGATCAACATCCAGCTCAAGAATTCCAGCCATGACGGGCGCGCCAGCGTCACCTATGGCAAATATATCTCGACGATCGACAACGTCGCCAACATCACCGGCCTGCAGCTCGCCGCCGGCGGCCAGCCGCAGCTCGACCCGACCGACAACCGCTATTTCCTCGCCAACGCCAATGGCGAGATCAAGGCGCACGACGGCACGATGATCACCTCGGCGGTCAATTTCGGCCTGCCGCTCGGCGAGCGCGGCTACGTCAACACGACCATCGAGTATCGCTATCGCGAAGCGACCAACCGCTCGGGCTTCGACCTGCGGCCGAACTACAACCGGCCGACCGCCGCCTTCGATGCGCGCGAAGCGACCTTCAACCGCCGCGAGTTCCGCTTCGGCGATCCCAAGACCCGCGACACCAACGTCTTCATCAACGCCGGGTTCGAGGTCGCGCCCGATTGGGAAATCTACGGCTTCGGCTCCTACAGCCACCGTGACGCCGTCTCGGCGGCGAACTACCGCCAGGCCAACAATTCGGCCAATCGGGACTGGAGCACGATCGCGCCCAACGTCGCGGCAAACGCGGGGAACTTCGTTGCGCTGACGCCGGACGGCTTCCTGCCGCTGATCGACACCGACCTCGACGATTATTCCGCGACCCTGGGCGTGCGCGGCGACGTCGGCGGGTGGAAGACCGACCTGTCGATCGGCCGCGGCCACGACAGCTTCGACTATGCCGTCCACGACACGGTCAACGCCTCGTTCGGCCCCGCCAGCCAGCGCGACTTCGACGCCGGCGGGCTGCGCTACGGCCAGACCATCGCCAATCTCGACCTCTCCAAGGAGTTCGGCATCGGCTTCGCCAAGCCGCTGTCGGTGGCGTTCGGCACCGAATATCGCAGCGAGGATTTCAAGATCCGCCCGGGCGACCTCCAATCCTACGCGATCGGCCCCTTCTTCCGCGCCGCCTTCGTCACCACCGCCGCCAATTGCGCGGCGCAGCAGGGCGTGTTCACCGTCGCGACCGGCCTGTGCTCCTTCCCCGGCCGCCAGGCGCCGGCCGGCGCGCAGGGCTTCCCCGGCATCCCGGCCAACAGCGCCACCGACGTCAACCGCCACAGCTGGGCGGCCTATGCCGAGCTCGACACCGATCCGATCGAGGGCCTGACCACCACCATCGCCGGCCGCTACGAGCATTATTCGGACTTCGGCGACACCTGGAACGGCAAGTTCGCCGCGCGCTGGGAGATCGTCCAGGGCTTCGCGCTGCGCGGCTCGGTCTCGAACGGCTTCCGCGCCCCGTCGCTGCAGCAGCAATATTTCACCACCACGTCGACCAACTTCATCGGCGGCCTGCCGGTCGACATCTCGACGGTGGCGGTGGGCAGCCCGGTCGCGCTGGCGCTGGGATCGAGCCCGCTCAAGCCCGAGAAATCGGTCAATGCCAGCCTGGGCTTCACCGCCAATCCGTTCCGCGGCTTCACCCTCACCGTCGATGCCTATTCGATCAAGATCAAGGACCGCATCGTCCTCACCGAGAATCTCGGCGCGGCCGGCAGCGGCACCGCGGCGCAGAACGCGGCGGTGAAGGCGATCCTCGACGCCAACGGCTTCAACAGCGTCGGCGCCGCCCGCTTCTTCATCAACGGCCTCGACACCACCACCCACGGCATCGACGTCGTCGCGGCCTATCATCTGCGCACCGCCGACGTCGGCAATTGGACGCTGACCGCCGCCTACAATTACAACAAGACCAAGATCGACCGGCGCCTGAACAATCTCGGCCCGCTCGCGCAGATCCCCGGTTTGGTGCTGTTCGGGCGCGTCGAGGGCATCCGCTTCACCGACGGCCAGCCGCGCGACAAGGTGGTGTTCAGCGCCGACGGCAATGTCGGCGATTTCGGCCTGACCGCGCGGCTCACCCGCTACGGCAAGGTCGTCTCGCCGGGTGCGGCGGCGCCGATCGCAACGCCGCTCAGCCTCACCGCCTACGGCCCGGACGACATCTTCCTGCGCGCCAAGTGGATCGCGGACCTCGAGCTGCGCTGGAAGGCGGGCGACCGCGCCGAGTTCGCGATCGGCGCCAACAACCTCTTCGACACCTATCCGGACCGCTCGCCGTTCGGCGCCCGCCCGGCCTCGGTCGGCGGCGTCTATCCGGCCAACCAGGAATATATCCCTTATTCGATCTTCTCGCCGTTCGGCTTCAACGGCCGCTATCTCTACGGCCGGATGTCGATCAACTTCTGACCGGCGCGACCCGCCAAACGACAAGGGCTCCGGCAGCGATGCCGGAGCCCTTGTCCGTTGCGAGAGCGTGAGCGGACATCAGCCGGTGGGTGGCTGCCCCTCGCAAGGCCCCCAGTCCGGCCGTCCCGCGACGGGACGGTCGCGCCGCCGCGTTAACCACTCGCCAATACCCTGCCTTAACCCCCGCTCGCCTAATCCGGGACGCAACTAGCTGCACACGCTGGGCGAGGAACGATAAGCGATGCGGGCTTGGACTGAGCTCAAGAGCCTTTTCAAGGACAAGAGAGGCAATGCGCTGATCATCGGCGCGGCGACCCTGCCGCTGGTGCTCGGATCGGCGGCGTTCGCGGTCGATTCGATCCAGATGGCGCTCATGAAGCGCCAGCTCCAGCGCGCCTCGGATTCGGCCGCCCTGGCCGGCGCCTATGCGGTCGCGCAGACCGTCGATCCGGTCGAGGCGGTCCACCACGATCTCGACGAGAATTTCTTCCCGATCCTCAGCCAGCCCGAGACGGTGACGGTCGGGCCGAGCGGCACCTACCAGCAGACGGTGCGGGTCCAGCTCACCGCCAAGCGCAGCCTGCCCTTCATGTCGCTGTTCACCCATTCGCCCTCGACGGTGACCGGGGACGCGACCGCCGCGATCGTCCAGAGCGGCAATTTCTGCATGCTCTCGCTCTACGACGGCACCGACCCGGGCATCGACGTCAACGGCACCGCCGACGTGACCCTGGGCTGCGGCATGGCGGCCAATTCGCGCGGCAGCCAGGCGGTGACGGCGGGCGGCAGCTCGACGATCACCGCGGCGCCGATCATGGCGGTGGGCGGCCTCGACGGCACCAGCAACAATTTCGTCCAGCCGACCAAGCTCCAGCCCCATTCGGGCGCGCAGAGCGATCCGTTCGCCAGCGTCCCCAACCCGACCGTGCCGGCGAGCTGCACCCCCGGCGGCACGCTCAGCAGCGGCACTTATCCGGCCGGCAATTATTGCTTCGACGCGGTCTCCATCCAGCCGAGCGGTTCCGCGACCTTCGGCGACGGCTCGACCATCACCGTCAACGGCGGCGCCATCGACATCAAGGGCGATCTCACCGCCTACAGCTCGACGCTGATCCAGACCGGGCCGAACGGCCAGGCCGGGGATTTCTCGATGAACTCGCAGGCGAACCTCAAGATGACGGCGCCGACCAGCGGCCCTTACAAGGGCATCATCGTCTATCGCGACCGCCGCGCTACCAATACGCTCGTCAAGATCAACGGCGGCTCGACCTCGCAGTTCAGCGGCGCCTTCTACATGCCGTCGACCGACCTCGAGTTCACCGGCAATAGCGGCATGAACGTCCAGTGCCTGCAGATGGTCGGCCGCAAACTCATCTTCCGCGGCACCGCCCAGCTCAACAACAGCTGCAACGTGCCGGGCCAGACCTCGGGCTTCCTGCTCACTTTCATAAAGCTGATCGCATGACGATGGCCCGCATCCTCTCCCGCCTCCGCCGCGACGAAAAAGGCGCCTCGCTGATCGAGTTCGGCCTGCTCGCGCCGGTGCTCGCCTTGATGGTCGGCGGCGTCGTCGACTTGAGCGAGGGCCTGTCGGAGCGCTTCCAGATCCAGCAGGCGGTCAACCGCAGCCTCGAGCAGCTTCAGTCCCTCCCCCCCGAGGCCGACGCCAACAAGAAGGACGTCGACTATGCCTTCCTCACCACCGAGGCGAAGACGGCGGCGGGGCCGACGGCGACGGTGACGCTGACCAAATGGCTCGAATGCGACGGCGCCAAGAAAACGAGCTGGGACGATGCCTGCGCGGCCGGCGAGGACACCGCCCGCTACGTCCACCTGAGGATCGACAAGACGTTCAACGGCGTCTTCTTCATGAAATCGCGGCAGATGACCGCCACCGGCGCAGTGAGGGTGCAATGAGGATCCGGCGCAATTTGGCGCGGAGCGAGGACGGCGCCGGCGCGGTCGAGTTCGCGCTCGTCGCCCCGGCTCTGTTCGGCTTCATCATCGGGCTCACCCAGCTCGGCATGCTGTTCTTCGCCAATGCCGACCTCCACAACGCGGTGGCGGCGGGCGCGCGGCTGGCGATGATCTGGCCGCGGCCGACCGACGACCAGATCAAGCAGCGGATCGTCTCGATGCTGCCCAAGCTCGACCAGTCGAAGCTCAGCGCCGCGACCGTCACCCACGGCACCGACGCCGCCGGCCACGATTATGCCGATCTGGCGATCAATTATCAGGTGCCGCTCAACTTCATCTTCTACAAGCCGCCGGCGATAACGCTGCGCGAGAACCGGCGCGTCTACATCCAGGACGACACGCCGATCGCCCCGACCACCAACCCGACCACGACCAGCGCCAGCACGACCAGCACGTCGACCACCTCGAGCGGCACGACGAGCGCGACCTCGGCCACCTCCGCGAGCACGTCCACGACCTCGAGCACCAGCGCCACCAGCAGCGGCACGACGACGAGCTCGAGCAGCTGGGGCACGACCAGCACCACGAGCACGACCAGCTCGACCACCAGCGGCAACAATGCCTCGAGCGGCAACGCCTCGTCGGGCAACCCGCACGCCCACGGCAATTGCAACGGCAACAATTGCTGACCGGCCGCCACGGCTGATCGCACGTCCGGGGCCGTTCGCGGCCCCGGACTCGACTCCGGCCCCCACATCGGCCTAGCACGCTCCCGGAACGACTTGAAACCCGGGGAATCTGACTTATCTATTTGAAATGCAACAGATAGTTCGTTTTGCGGCGCTCGCGCTGGCGGCGCTCCTCGCCCTCGTCTCGTCTCCCGCCGCCGCCGATCAGCTCCCCGAGGGGCAGTCGAAGGCCGATTATCTCGCCTGGCTGGCGCGCGATCCCGGCGCCCGCGCCGAAGTGCTGTCGTTCAAATCCTATCTCGAGGCGGCCGGGGTCGAGCATGTGGTGCCGACCTGGGAGCTGGTCCGCACCGCCAGCATGTGGCGCGAATGCGAAGGCCCGCGCTTCGAGGTCGCGCCGATGGGCGAATGGACCCACATCGCCACTACCCTCAAATTCGTGCGCAACCATGTCGAGCCGGTGATCGGCCCGGTCGAGGTCGTCTCCGGCTTCCGCGACGAGAGCCTCAACCGCTGCGCCCACGGCGCGCCGCAGAGCGCCCACCGCCATTTCTACGCGATCGACATGGTGCCGCTCGGCACCGTCGACCGGGCCGGGCTGATGCGCGGCCTGTGCAAGATCCACGACCTCAGAGGCGAGCAATACGATATCGGCCTCGGCTTCTATGCCGGCGTCCGCTTCCACGTCGACAGCCAGCGCTTCCGCCGCTGGGGCGCCGACGGCAAGGCCGCGACCAGCCCCTGCAATACCGGGGTGTTCGCCTAGCGACCGCCGCCGGAAGCTTCGCGCCGCCGTGTGCATGGATTCCGGCCTTCGTCGGAATGACGGGGTGAGCGCCCGGCCGCGTCTTGGATGTGCCTTGGACGGTCGATCCGGTATATCGCGTAGTTCCGAAGAGCATGTCATGGGCGCGCACGAGACCAGGACCTCGCGCGCAGGAGCCCGGTTTCCCTCCCGCCGCGCCCCTGCTAACGCCGCCGCGAAATGACCGACCTCAGCGCTATCCGCAACTTCAGCATCATCGCCCATATCGACCATGGCAAAAGCACGCTCGCCGACCGGCTGATCCAGCTCACCGGCGGGCTGACCGACCGCGAGATGGTGCGCGGGCAGATGCTCGATTCGATGGACATCGAGCAGGAGCGCGGCATCACCATCAAGGCGCAGACCGTGCGGCTCGACTACAAGGCGAAGGACGGCCGCTCCTACGTCCTCAATTTGATGGACACGCCCGGCCACGTCGATTTCGCCTACGAGGTCTCGCGCTCTCTCGCCGCCTGCGAAGGCGCATTGCTCGTCGTGGACGCGGCGCAGGGCGTGGAAGCGCAGACCCTGGCCAACGTCTACCAGTCGATCGAGCACGACCATGAGATCGTCCCCGTCATCAACAAGATCGACCTCCCCGCCGCCGACGTCGACAAGGTGAAGAAGGAGATCGAGGACATAATCGGCCTCCCCGCCGACGACGCGGTGCTGACCAGCGCCAAGACCGGCATCGGCATCGAGCAAGTGCTGGAAGCCATCGTCACGCGCATCCCGCCGCCCACGGGGGACCGCGAAGCGCCCTTGAAAGCCATGCTGGTCGACAGCTGGTACGACCCCTATCTCGGCGTCGTCATCCTCGTGCGCGTCATCGACGGCCGCGTCGTCAAGGGCCAGAACGTCAAGTTCATGGCCGGCGGCACCACCCATCTGGTCGACCGGGTCGGCGCCTTCCGCCCCAAGATCGAGACGCTGGCCGAGCTTGGGCCCGGCGAGATCGGCTTCATCACCGCCCAGATCAAGGACATTTCCGAAACCCGGGTCGGCGACACGATCACCGACGCCCGCCGCCCCGCCGCCGCCGCGCTCGCCGGCTTCAAACTGGTCCAGCCGGTCGTGTTCTGCGGCCTGTTCCCGGTCGACGCCGCCGATTTCGAGAAATTGCGCGAGAGCATCTCCAAGCTGCGCCTCAACGACGCCAGCTTCAGCTTCGAGATGGAGACGTCCGCCGCCCTGGGCTTCGGCTTCCGCTGCGGCTTCCTCGGCCTCTTGCACCTCGAGATCATCCAGGAGCGGCTCACCCGCGAATATGATCTCGACCTCATCACCACCGCGCCGAGCGTCGTCTACCGCATCCACCTCACCCACAAGGACGCGCAGGGCCAGCAGCTGATCGAGCTCCACAACCCCGCCGACATGCCCGACCCGAACCGCATCGCCACCATCGAGGAGCCGTGGATCGAGGCGACCATCTACGT
>JBJMTY010000015.1:0-6326 GCA_045811445.1 Allosphingosinicella sp.
ACGTCCAGCACGCCCTTGATCTTGTCGATCACGGCGGCGGCGCCGCTGATGTCGAAACCGGCCAGGTCCAGATAGCCGCCGGGGGAGGCGTAGGCGTTCTGCATGTCGATGACGACCACCGCCGTCTCGTCGACCGCGGCCCGGATCGGCTCCGGCCGCGCTGGCAAGGTGACGAGCCGCCGCGTCTTACCTTCCGCCGTCGCGTCGACCGTCATCGCATCCTCCTTGGCCCACGAATGTTGACCAGATGGCGGGCCGGCACAAGACCGCCTCATCCTCCCTGTGGAGCGCAGCTCCATGGGGAGGGGGACCATGCGAAGCATGGTGGAGGGGCGAGCGGCGCTGTCAGCCCCTCCACCGGGCTGCGTCCGGTCCCCCTCCCCGTCGGCGAAGCCGATGGGGAGGACTAGGAAGGAAAATCCCCGGCGAACGCGAATTCCTCCACGCTCTTCCGGTCGCTCGGCACCTCGCGCGCCCGCAGCTTCTCGTCCAGCATCGCCGGATCGCCGATCCGCCCGACGACGCAGGCGGCGTTCAGCTGATAGCGCTCGGGCAGCGCCAGCTCGGCGCGCGCGAGATCGAACTGGATGCCCGACATGCCATGGGCATGATAGCCCATCAGCGACGCCTGCAGCGCCAGGCAGGCCCAGGCCGCGCCCGCGTCGAAGCTGTGGGTGGTTGACGGCGCCGGCGCCCCGCTCGCTTTGTCGACGAAGGGAAGCGTATCCGAGACGATGTAGATCAGCACCGACGCGCTGTGCGCCCACCCCTGGTTCCACGGGATGAGCAGCGACAGGAACCGTTCCCAATTCTCGTCGCCGCGCTTCGCGTAGAGGAACCGCCACGGCTGCGAGTTGAACGCAGACGGCGCCCACCGCGCCGCCTCGAACAAAGTCATCAGATCCTCGTCGGGCATGTCGGAACCGTCGAAGGCGCGGGGGGACCAGCGCTCGAGGAAGAGCGGGTCTACGGGATGGTGGGGCTCGCGGCGAGGCATGGCCCGACGCTAGGAGCCGGCCTCCGCCACGGCAAGGCGTTGCCGGCTTGGGAGCCCCGGCACCGCGTGCTAATCGGTGGAAGAAGGGGGCGGGGATGAGCGATGGGGAAAATCCGGCGCGGGCATGGCCTAAAGGCCGCGGCACGCTGGCGCGGCTGAAGCCCTTGCTCGGCCGCTGGGAGGCGCAAGCCGCCGATCCCGGCCCTGCCGGCATGATGCGTTGCTCGCGCGAGTTCGGCTTCACGCTCGGGGGTGCCTATGTGCTGCTCAACGCGCGCTGGGAAGTCGGCCCCGGCCGTGCCTACGAAGAGACCGCTTTGTTCGGAAAGGACGAGGACGGAAGGCTCGCTTTCTCGTCCTTCACCTCCGACGGGAAGCAGTCTCGGGGCATCGCCGCCGACGGCTCCGACGTCCACCCCAGCGCGATCGCCTTCGAAGCACAGATGCCGGCCGGGCTGGCGCGGATGATCTACTGGCCCGCCGAGCACGAGGGCTTCTATTTCGCCGTCGAGAGCCGCACAAAAAGCGGCTGGAACCGGTTCATGCGCCATCATTACCGGCCCGCCGGAGCGAGCGGGACAGCGACGCAAGGAGGAATGGGTTGAACGGCTTTTTCGCATCGATCGGCGGCAATCTGCGCGGCCTCTTGCGCTTCTCCGGGCGCCAGACGCGGTCCCAATTCTGGCCCTACGCGATCCTCGTCATCGTCCTGGCCATGGTGGCGGCGGTCGGGCTGATCATGCCCGCCATGATGGACAGCCTGGCGCGCATGCAGCGCTTCGCGGCCGAGCATCCCGAGCTGACGACCGTCGAATCGGGACCGGACCATTATTCCATCAGCATCGAAGGCCATCATCCCGAATTGATGCCCGACATGGGTCCGCTGGTCTCCGGTTTCGCAATGCTCGTGCCGGCGACAATTCTCCTCCTCGCCGCGGCGGTGACCCGGCGGCTGCACGACCGCGACCGGCGCGGCTGGTGGGGCGCGCTGCCGGTCCCCTTCCTCGCCTTCGGCCTGATCGCAATGCCACGGGTGATGGCCGGCTTCCAGGCACCGTCCATGCCGGACATGAGGCTGTTCTTCGCACTCTTGCTCAACAACATGCTCTACATCGGGGCGCTCGTCCTGCTGGTGGTCCTGCTCGCCGGCCCCGGCACGGGCGGCCCCAACCGTTTCGGCGAAGCCGGCGGCTCCTGACGGTCCCTCGCGAAACTAAACGGCGCCGCTCTGTCGCCGGACACGCCTGGCCCGTGGCGTCCCGCCTCGGCCATCGAAACCCAGGGTCAGCTCGACGGCTTGTATCGCCTTTCCGAGCAGCCCCAGGACCAGCGGAATGCTGTACCCGCAGAGGAAGGGAAGAAGCAGCTTCACTCCGCCCGCCGGGGGATTTCTGGAATCGCTCACGATGAAGCTAAGGAAACCCCGGAGCTCCGACGGGATCACCACCAGAGCGAAAACCAGGCTGAACAGGCAGCCCAGAAATATTCGTCCCACCACCTCCAGCTGCTCGGGCTTTTGAGGGACATCCTGCGGGTTCAGTTTCAGGACTGTCACGAAGACACTGGCGACCGCGCCGAGCCCGCCCAGCGAAATGGCCCAGGCTCCGCACCACAGCATCCCGAAATCATTGAGCTTGGGAGCGTCGATGAGCTCCGCCAGGAGGATCAGCATGAAGGCGCCGCCGGTATAATATAATATCCTGCGCACGCGATTCTCGGCCCGCGTCGTAGCGATGATCGTCTGCAGACGAAAATCGTCCAGCGTCAGCCCGTCTCCTATCTGCGCAAGCTGCTTGATCCACTCGTCTAGAGCGGCTCGGTCGGCTGCCGATACTTTTTGCCGGCTCATGACGAAACCGGCTTCACGGGAACGAGTGAATACCACGGTTTGCGTCGACGCCTGTTCTCGTTCTTAACATATCCTCGGTGAGCACGAATATCATCGTGGTATCTCGACACGAACTCGCCCAAACCCGACAATAGTTCATTCGGCACCTCAATTCCGCGCCCGACGAGGAACGTCTTGAAGTTGTTCGCGGCGATCAGATCGTCTGTAAAGCCTGCGTCCGCAAAGCCCGCTTCGGCCGCTTCCTCCACCTCCGTCGAAAGCTCGTCTGGACTGACGTCGTCCGGCATGGCGCCCTCCCCGCGACCTGACCCCGCCAGCAGAATACTCCCTCCCGTGCGCGTTTGAAACAGCGCCGGTGCCATCCCGGGGGATGCTCGCCACTGGCGCAAAACCGCCCTTTCTGGCAGCGAGTAGGGGCAGCACAGCGACGGGAGCGGGCCGGATGGACTTCGACCTTACGGAACGGCAGGCTTTTTACCGCGACCGGGTGCGCGACTTCATCGAGACTCGGATTCGCCCGCGCGTCGACGAGATCAAGGCGGACCTCGCCGAAGGCCGCGACCGCTGGCAGCCCCACGCCGCCATCGAGGAGTTGAAGCCGGAGGCGCGGACAGCGGGCCTGTGGAACCTGTTCATGCCGCCGGGCCAGGCGCTGCGCCACGTCGACGAGAGCTTCGAATTCGAAGGCACCCAGCTCACCAACCTCGAATATGCCCTGTGCGCCGAGGAAATGGGCCGGGTCGCCTGGGCCAGCGAGGTGTTCAACTGCTCCGCCCCCGACACCGGCAACATGGAGGTGATCCACCGCTACGGGACGCGCGAGCAGAAGGAGCAATGGCTGCGCCCGCTGATGAACGGCGAGATCCGCTCCGCCTTCCTGATGACCGAGCCGGCCGTCGCCTCGTCCGACGCGACCAACATCCAGTGCGAGATACGCCGCGACGGCGACGATTACGTGCTCAACGGCCGCAAATGGTGGTCGAGCGGAGCGGGCGATCCGCGCTGCAAGGTCGCGATCGTGATGGGCAAGACCGATCCGGAGGGCGACCGCCACCGCCAGCAGTCGATGGTGCTGATGCCCTTGGGCGCGCCCGGCGTCGCCGTCGAGCGCGCGCTCACCGTCTACGGCTATGACGACGCGCCGCACGGCCACATGGAGATCGCGCTGAAGGACGTGCGCATCCCGGCCTCCGCCATGCTGCTCGGCGAAGGCCGCGGGTTCGAGATCGCCCAAGGTCGCCTGGGGCCGGGCCGCATCCACCATTGCATGCGCACCATCGGCGCCGCCGAGGAGGCGCTGAAGGCGATGGTCAAGCGGCTCTCCTCGCGCGTCGCCTTCGGCAAGCGCCTGATGGAGCATTCGATCTGGGAGCAGCGCGTCGCCGCGGCCCGCATCGACATCGACATGGCGCGCCTCTTATGCCTCAAGGCCGCCGACCTCATGGACAAGGCCGGCAACAAGGCCGCGCAGGCCGAGATCGCGATGATCAAGGTGTTCGCGCCCAACATGGCGCTGCGCATCATCGACGACGCCGTCCAGGCCCATGGCGGCGCCGGCGTCTCCCAGGATTTCAATCTCGCCGCGAGCTGGGCCGGCATCCGCACCCTCCGCCTCGCCGACGGCCCCGACGAAGTCCACAACCGCGCCGTCGCGCGGCTGGAGTTCGCCAAGCATGGGTGAGGGGGGCACAGTCCTCCCTGTGCGCGAAGCGCATGGGGAGGGGGACCATGCGAAGCATGGTGGAAGGGCCTTACTGACTCAGAATCGCCCCTCCACCGCCTTTCAGGCGGTCCCCCTCCCCATCGCCTTCGGCGACAGGGAGGACTAGCGTGAAAGCCGCGATCCTCCGCCAGCCCGGGACGCCTCTGGTCCTCGAGGACGTCACCGTCTCCGCCCCCCTCCCCCGCGAGGTCCTCATCCGCACCCGCGCCTGCGGGGCGTGCCATTCCGATCTTCACTTCATCGACGGCGCCTACCCGACGCCGCTCCCCGCCATTCCCGGCCACGAAGCGGCGGGCGTGGTCGAAGCAATCGGGTCGGACGTCACCGCGGTGAAGGTCGGCGACCATGTCGTCACCTGTTTCTCGGCCTATTGCGGGCGCTGCGAATATTGCGTCACCGGCCGCCTCTCGCTGTGCACCGACACATCCACGAAGCGCCGCAAGGGAGACGAGCCGCGCCTGTCGCTGGACGGCGCGGCGGTCCATCCCCTGCTCAACGTCGGCGGCTATGCCGAGCAGATCCTGGTCCACGAAAATGGCTGCGTCGCCATCGACCCGGCCATGCCGTTCGACCGCGCCGCGCTGCTCGGCTGCGCCGTGGTGACCGGCGCCGGCGCGGTGTTCAACACCGCCGGCGTGCGGGCGGGCGAGGACGTGGCGGTGATCGGCTGCGGCGGCATCGGCCTTGCAGCGGTCAACGCCGCCCGCATCGCCGGCGCGCGCCACATCGTCGCCGTCGATCCCGTCCCCGCCAAGCGCGCGCTCGCCGAGCGGCTCGGCGCCACCGCGAGCTTCGCGCCCGATGTGGACCGGCTCAAGGAGCAGATCGTCGAGCTGACCAAAGGCGGCGTCCACCATGCGATCGAGGCGGTCGGCCGTATCTCGGCCGGCGAGCTCGCGCTCTCGCTGCTGCGCCGCGGCGGCACCGCCACCATCGTCGGCATGATGCCGCTGACCGCGCGGCTGTCGATCGGCGCCATGGACCTGCTCGCGGAGAAGCGCGTGCAGGGCTGCCTGATGGGCTCGAACCGCTTCCCGCTCGACATCCCCCGCCTGGCCGCTTTCTACCTCGCCGGCCGCCTCGACCTCGACGCTCTGGTCGCCGAGCGGATCGGCCTTGCGGGGGTCAATGCGGCAGTCGACAAGCTGCGCACAGGCGAGGCGGCGCGGTCGGTGATCCTGTTCGAATGATGTACCGTCATGCCAGCGAAGGCTGGCATCCATGCTGACTCAGAATGGACCCCAGCCTTCGCTGGGGTGACGAAAGGAGGAAAGCGAATGTCCCTCTTCGACCTGACCGGCAGAGTGGCCATCGTCACCGGCTCATCGCGCGGCATCGGCCGCGCCATCGCCGAGGCGTTCGCCGATCAGGGCGCGAAAGTGGTGATCTCGAGCCGCAAGGCCGAAGCCTGCCAGGAGGTCGCAGACGCGATCAACGCGAAGCATCCCGGCGGCGCCATCGTGATCCCCGCCTCGATCTCGTCCAAGGACCAGCTCCAGAACCTGGTCGACGAGACAAGCCGCCGGCTCGGCCGCATCGACGTCCTCGTCTGCAACGCCGCCTCCAATCCCTATTATGGGCCGATGGGCGGGATCAGCGACGACCAGTTCCGCAAGATCCTCGAGAACAACGTCATCGCCAACCATTGGCTGATCCAGATGGTCGCGCCCGAGATGATCGCGCGCAAGGCGGGGTCGATCGTCATCGTCAGCTCGATCGGCGGGCTCAAGGCCTCGGCGGTGATCGGCGCCTACAAC
>JBJMTY010000016.1:0-6708 GCA_045811445.1 Allosphingosinicella sp.
CGCAGCGGCGGCCCCAGCCGGCGCGGAAGGAATGGGTCGCGGTGCCGCAGCGGCCGCAGAACAAGTGGCGATTGTGCCATTCGATGAGGCTGCGCGCCGCCCCCCACACCGCCGCGTCTTCCGGCGCCATGCGGCCGAGGATGGCGAACACGCTCCACGCGCGGCGGCCCAGCTCGATCCGGGGGATGGGCGAGAAGAGCGGGGTGTCGCCGGAGAGGCCGAGGAAGATCAGCTCCTCATCGGGCTCGGCGACGGCGTCCCAGGCGAGGCGCTCGGCCTCGTCGAGGACCGGATCGAGCTCGGCGAGGCGGAGCAGGCGGGCGCCCGCCGCGGCGACCAGCTCGGCGAGCGCGGCCGCGTCGAGCCGCAGCCGGTCGGCGCGGTCCAGCCCGGCGCCGGTGAAGCCGACCTCGATCAACCCCTCTCCCCTTGCGGGAGAAAGAGGGGCCCGGCCGAAGGCCGGGAGGGTGAGGGGGTGTTCGAGGGGAAATATTCCCTCACCCTCCCACCGCCTGCGGCGGCGGGCCCCTCCCTCTCCCGAAATGGGAGAGGAGGTATGTCCCGCCATTCCCGCCCGCGCTGCGCCAAGCGGGCGAAGAGGGTGGGAAGGCCGGCCTCGGCGAGGCTCTCGACCGGCCACCAGATGCCGTCCTGGCGCGTCCCGGCTACGGCGCAGAGGAGACGCATCGTCAGGGCGAAATGCGTGAAGACGTGGTCGACCGAGCCTGCCTCGCGCCACTCGGCCTCGGCGGGAGGAACCGCCTCGGGAAGCGCGAGCATGCCGCCGAGCAGCCCGCTGGGCGGGCGGCGGACGAGGAGGACGTGGCCGTCATGCTCGAGCCAGTAAGCGGTGCCGGACCGGCGAGGCCTGGGCGCCTTCTTCGCCTTGACCGGATAGAGCTGCGGCTTGCCGAGCGAGCAGGCGCGGCAGGCGAAGGCGATCGGGCAGCGGGGGCAATCGGGCGCCCGCGGCGTGCAGATCGCCGATCCCAGATCCATTATCGCCTGGGCGAAATCGCCCGCTCCCTCCGCGGGGGTGAGCGTGTCGGCGAGGCGGTGGATTTCGGGGCGGGAGCCGGGCAAGGGCGCCTCGATCGCGAACAGGCGCGAGACCACGCGCTCGACATTGGCGTCGACCACCACGGCGCGGCGGCCGAACGCGATCGCCGCGATCGCGGCGGCGGTGTAGCGGCCGATGCCGGGCAAGGCACGCAGCCCCTCCTCGGTGTCGGGGAAGGCTCCGCCCAGATCGCCCGCCACCTTGCGCGCGCAGGCTATGAGGTTGCGGGCGCGGGCATAGTAACCGAGGCCCGCCCAGGCGGCCATGACGTCGGCTTCGGGAGCGGCGGCGAGGGCTTCGACATTTGGCCAGCGGCGGGTGAAGGCCTCGAAATAGGGAATCGCGTGGGGGACGGTGGTCTGCTGGAGCATGACCTCCGAGAGCCAGACGCGATAGGGGTCGGGCGCCTCGCCCTCACTTCTCCACGGCAATCGTCGCTTATCCACAGCAAACCAGCGCTGAAGCGCCTCGGGAGCATCGACGGCCATGAGGCCCTATGCCATGGTCGGGGCGATGGCGAAATCGGGTGGGCAGCCGAAAAGAGGGAAGGCCGAGGCGCCGCGGTCGAACCGCGCGCGCTCGGTCGCCGACATGCTGCCGGCGGTGGGCGGCGCCTCGTTCCGCCGCTTCGGCTTCGTCCAATCCTCGATCGTCAGCCGCTGGAGCGAAATCGTCGGCGAGCGCTACGCCCGCGTCTCGGCGCCCGAATCGATCCGCTTTCCGGCGGGCAAGCGTTCGGGCGGCGTGCTCCACCTCGTGGTGGAAGGCGCGCACGCGCCGATGATGCAGCATGTCGCCCCGATCGTCATCGAGCGGGTCAACCGCTTCTTCGGCTATGCGGCGGTCGAGCGGGTGCAAGTCCGGCAAGGCATGGTTCAGGTGGCCAAGGCGAAGGCGCGTACCGCGCCTCCGTCGCTCCGCCCGATCCCGGCGGAGCTCGGCGATTCGCTCCGCGCGGTCGCCGACCCCGAGCTGCGTGCCTGCCTGGAGGCGCTGGCGCGCGGCGTCGCGGGAGCCGGGGCGCCGGCGGTGACGATGACCATCGCGGTCGTCGGCAGAATTGGAGAAGGGAAGAAATGAGGATTTCGATGCTAGCCGGGGCGGCCTCGCTCGCCCTCCTCGCCGCCGCCTGCTCGGGCAACAATAGCGGCAATTCGAGCGCCGCCGCGAGCGACGCGCCGCTCAAGCAGATCCCCGCGCCGGCCGGCAGCGCCTGGAGCGACCAGGTCGTCCAGACCCCCGAAGGCGGCATGCGCATGGGCAATCCCGACGCGCCGGTGAAATTGGTCGAATATGCCTCGGTCACCTGCCCGCACTGCCGCGAGTTCGAGGAGCAGGGCGCCCCGACCCTGCGCGACAAATATGTGAAGAGCGGCCAGGTGAGCTGGGAATTCCGGCCCTACATGCTGTTCCCGAGCGATCCGGGCCCGTCGATGCTGCTGCTCTGCCAGGGGCCGAGCGCCTTCTTCGGCCTGACCGAGGCCCTCTACGCCGACCAGCCCAATTGGGCCGGCCGCCTTCAGGCGCTGCCCGAGGCGCAGCTCCAGCAGCTTTCGCAAATGCCCCCGGCGCAGCGCGCGGCGGCGTTCGTCAACGCCGCCGGCCTGCAGGATTTCTTCCGCCAGCGTGGCATGCCCGAGGCGAAGATCGAGGAATGCCTGACCAGCCCGGCCAATCTCGACAAGCTCGCCGCGATCACCCAGCTCGGCACCAAGGAAGGCGTGACCGGCACGCCGACCTTCTTCCTCAACGGCAAGATCGTCGAGAATACGGCGAGCTGGGCGGCGCTCGAGCCGAAGCTGCGCGAGGTGCTGCCGTGAGGCAGGCGGGTCTGTTTCTCCTCGCCGCGGCGCTTGCGGCGCCCGCTGCGGCGGCGCCCGCGCACCGCGCGCCGGCCCACCGGGCGCCGGCCGCGCGCGACTGGTCGCGGACCGTCGTCGCGACGCCGGACGGCGGATTTCGCATGGGCAATCCGGCGGCGCGGGTAAAGCTGGTCGAATATGGCTCGCTGACCTGCCCGCACTGCCGGGCTTTCGCCCAAGAAGGGACGCCGCAGCTGGTCGCGCAATATGTGAAGACCGGTAAGGTCAGCTACGAGTTCAGGAACTACATCCTGAACGGCATCGACGTCAGCGCGAGCCTGCTCGCCCGCTGCGCCGGCGCGGGCGGCTTTTTCGGCATGGCCGAGACGCTCTACGCGACCCAGCCGCAATGGGTGGGCCGGGTCGCCGCCTTGCCGCAGGCCGAGCGGGACCAGATCAAGGCGCTGGCCGAGGGCCCACGGCTGGTGAGGATCGGCGAGGCGGCCGGGCTCATCCCCGTCGCGGCCCGCTACGGCGTCCCGGCGGCGCGGGCGCGGCAATGCCTGGCCGATCCGGCGGGGCTCGAGCGGCTCGGCAAGATCGTCGAGGCGGCGAGCGCGCTGGGGGTCGACGGCACGCCCACTTTCTTCGTCAACGGCGCTCGGGTCGACGGCATCGAATGGACGCAGGTCGAGCCGGCGCTGAGGAGAGCGGGGGTCTGACGGCAATGGCGCTGGGGGGATCGGCATGCAGATAAAGCGGCTGAAGCTCTCCGGCTTCAAGAGCTTCGTCGAGCCGGCGGAGCTGCGGGTCGAGCCGGGCCTCACCGGCGTCGTCGGCCCCAACGGCTGCGGCAAATCGAACGTGCTGGAAGCGATACGCTGGGTGATGGGCGAGAGCTCGCCCAAGTCGATGCGCGGCGCCGGGATGGACGACGTCATCTTCGCCGGCACCGCGGCGCGTCCGGCGCGCGACTTCGCCGAAGTGTCGCTGCTGCTCGAGCGGACCGCCGAGGACATTCCGGGCGACGTCGCGCTGGCGCCGGTCGGCGACGTCGAAGTGACGCGCCGGATCGAGCGCGGCGCGGGCTCCGCCTACCGCGTCAACGGGCGCGACGTGCGCGCCAAGGACGTCGCCTTGCTGTTCGCCGACGCGGCGACGGGCGCGCATTCCCCCGCCCTCGTCAGCCAGGGCAAGATCAGCCAGGTGATCGCCGCCAAGCCGACCGAGCGGCGGATGATGCTCGAGGAAGCGGCGGGCATTTCCGGCCTCCACGTCCGCCGCAAGGACGCCGAGCAGAAATTGCGCCAGGCGGAAGCCAATCTCGTCCGGATCGACGAGATGCTTTCCGACATGGAGCTGCGCGCCGCGGCGCTGCGCCGCCAGGCCAAGGCGGCCGAGCGCTACCGCAAGCTCTCCGACCAGATCCGCGTCGCCGAGGCGCGGATGATCTTCGCCCGCTGGCGCGAAGCGGCCGAGGCCGCGGATGCGGCGAAGCGCGAGGCGGAAGCGGCCGGCGCGGCGGTGGACAAGGCGTCGGAAGCGCAGCGCGCGGCGGCGGCCTACCAGGCCCAGGCGGTCCAGGCGCTGGCCGAGCGGCGCTCGGCGGCGCAGGCGGCGCGCGAGCGCTCGGCCGCGCTCGGCCACCGGCTCGCCACCTTGCGCGCCGAGCGGGACGCGGTCGAGCGGCGCATCGCCGAGCTCGCCGGGCGGCGAGCCACCATGGCGGCCGACCGCGAGCGCGAGGCGGCGCTGGGCGCGGACGCCGAGGCGGCGCTCCAGCGGCTCGAAGCCGAGCAGGCCGAGATCGCGGCGCGGCTCGCGGCGGCCGAAGCCTCGCGCGCCACGATCGATATCCGCACGGTCGAGAAGGAAGACGCCGCCCGCGCCGCCGAGGCCGCGCTCGCCAAGGCGCGCGCCGTCCAGGCCGCCGAGCAGGCCGAGGCGCGGGTGGCGCGGGCCGCGCTCGAGGCGGCGCGCGGCAAGCTCGCCCGGACCGAGACGGAGGCCGAGCGGCTCGCCGGGCAGATGGCGGATCTCGGCGAGGAAGCGCCCCTGGTCGACGCGCTGGGCGCGGCCAAGGCGCGGCGCGAGGCGGCGGAGGCGAAGCTGGCGGCGGCGGGCGAGGCGATCGCGGCGGCCGAGGCGGAGCGACAGGCGGCGGCAGCGGCCCGCGACGCGGCGGAAAGCGAAGGCGCTTCGGTCCGCGCCGCGCTCGCCGCGCTAGAGTCCGAAGCGAAGGCCTTGGTCAAGGCGGTCGAAGGCACGAGCGGCGACCGCGCCATCAATCACGTCAAGGCCGCGCCGGGCTACGAGCGGGCGCTGGCGGCGGCGCTGGGCGACGATCTCGACGCCGCCCTCGAAGGCGATGCGCCGCGCCGCTGGGCGGGCGCCGACACGGCCGCCAGTGATCCGGCGCTGCCGGCGGGGACCGAGCGGCTCGCCGACCACATCCAGGCGCCGGCGGCGCTGGCGCGGCGGCTGGCGCAGGTTGCGGTCGTCGAGGCGGACGACGGCCTGACCCTCGCCGTCGGCCAGCGGCTGGTCACTCGCGACGGCCGGCTGCGGCGCTGGGACGGCTTCGTCGCCAGCGGGCTGGGCGCCGCGGCGGCCGAGCGGCTGATCCGCGTCAATCGCCTCGCCGAGATCGAGCAGGCCTTGCCCAGGGCCGCCGAGGCGGTCGAGGCGGCGGGCGCGCGGACGGCACAGGCCGGGGCGGCGATGCAGGCCTCGCGCGACGCCGCCGACGCGGCGCGGCGCGGCGAGGCGGAAGCCTCGGCCGAAATACGCGAGGCGGGGCGCGAGGAGGATAAAGCGAGGACCGAGATCGAGCGGCTCGACATTCGCCGCACCGGCCTCGCCGAGCGGGTGGCGCAGGCCAAAGCCGACGCCCAAGAGGCCACGGCCGGCTTCGAGGCGGCGCGGCGGGTGGTCGATGCGCTACCGGACGCGGGATTGACCGAAGGGCTGGTCGCTCGCCTCCGCGGTGAAGCGGAGGTGGCGCAGCGGGCGCTGGCCGAAGTCAGGGCCGAAGCGGCGACGCATGCCCGCGCGGTCAGCGCCGAGCGCCAGCGGGCCGAAGCGGCGCGCAAGGAAGCCCAAGACTGGAAGGTTCGCGCCGCCCAGGCCGAAACCCGGCGCCAGGACATGGGACTGCGCATCGCCGAAGCGGAAGCCGAGGCCGAGCGGCTCGCCGAAGCGCCCGCGACGATCGCCCGACGCATCGCGGCGGACGAGGCGGAAGCCGCCGAAGCCGCCCGCGCCGCCGAAGCCGCCGCCGACGCCGAGCGCGAAGGCGAGGCGGCCCTGCGCGCGACCGAAGCCCGGCTCGCCGACGTGGGAGAAGCGCTCGCCACCGCTCGCGAAGCCCGCGCCGGCGCCGCCGCCCGCCACGACAACCAGGAATCGCGCCGGATAGAGATGGGCCGCATCTCGGGCGAGCGCTTCGAATGCCCGCCGCCGCTGCTTCCCGAGCGGCTCGGCTTCGACGAAGCCGGCATCGCCGCCGCCGGCGACGAATCTTCGCGGCACGAGCGGCTGATGCAGGATCGGGAGCGGATCGGCCCGGTCAATCTCGTCGCCGAGAGCGAGCTCGCCGAGCTCGACGACACGCGCGGCGCCAGCCAGGCGGAGCGCGAGGAGCTGGGCCAGGCGATCCACCGCCTGCGCGGCTCGATCGGCAGCCTCAACCGCGAAGGGCGTGCGCGCCTGCTCGCCGCCTTCGAGACGGTCGACCGCCATTTCCGCAGCCTGTTCACGACCCTCTTCGAAGGCGGCCAGGCCCATCTCGAGCTGGTCGAATCGGACGATCCGCTCGAGGCCGGCCTCGAAATCATGGCGCAGCCG
>JBJMTY010000017.1:0-5311 GCA_045811445.1 Allosphingosinicella sp.
CCGAGCTCGAAATCTTCGCCGATGACGTCAAATGCGCCCACGGCGCGACGGTCGGCGAGCTCGACCGCGACGCGCTCTTCTACATGGCCAGCCGCGGCGTGCCGGCCGCCGAGGCGAAAGCCCTCCTCACCCGCGCCTTCGTCGCCGACGCGATCGACCGGATCGGCGAGGAGGCTGTGCGCGAGTCGTTCGGCGGGGATGCTGAAACGTGGTTCCACAACCCCTCTCCCATTTGGGGAGAGGGAGGGGCCCGACCGGCGGAGCCGGGTGGGAGGGTGAGGGCCTGATGGACTCCCCTCACCCGACCTCGCTTCGCTCGGCCACCCTCTCCCTCAAGGGGAGAGGGGATGCGCCCCTCGACCGGCTCGCCGACTTCCCGGCGATCCCTCAAGGCTGGGCCTATCTCGACAGCGCCGCCACCGCCCAGAAGCCGCGCGCGGTGATCGACGCCGTCGCCCGCGCCTACGGCGAGACCTATGCGACCGTGCATCGCGGCGTCTACCAGCGCTCGGCCGAGATGACGCTCGCCTTCGAGGCGGCGCGGCGCCGGGTGGCGCGCTTCATCAGCGCGCGGGCGCCGGAGGAGATAATCTTCGTCCGGGGCGCGACCGAGGGAATCAACCTCGTCGCGCAGAGCTGGGGCGGCGCCAACCTGAAGCCCGACGACCGCATCCTGCTCTCGACGCTCGAGCATCATTCGAACATCGTGCCGTGGCAGATGGTCGCCGGCAGCACGGGCGCGGCGATCGACGTCGTGCCCCTCACCCACGACCATCGCATCGACCTCGACGCCATGGCCGCGATGATCCGGCCCGAGCACAAGCTCGTCGCCCTCGCCCACGTCTCCAACGTCCTCGGCTCGGTCCTCGACGCGCGGGGCGCGGCCGAGATCGCGCATGATGCGGGCGCGCTGCTGCTGCTCGACGGCTGCCAGGCGGTGCCGCGCCTGCCGGTCGACGTCGCCGCGCTCGATTGCGATTTCTACGTCTTCTCCGGCCACAAGCTCTACGGGCCGACCGGCATCGGCGTGCTGTGGGGCCGGGGCGATCTGCTCGAGGCGATGCCGCCCTGGCAGGGGGGCGGCGCGATGATCGACAAGGTCAGCTTCGAGCGGACGACCTATGCGCCGCCGCCGGCGCGGTTCGAGGCGGGGACGCCGCACGTCGTCGGTGTGCTCGGGCTCGAGGCAGCGATCGACTATGTCGAGACGATCGGCCTCGACGCCATCGCCGCGCACGAGGCGGCCCTGGTCCGCGAGACGCGCGACGCGCTCTCCGCATTGAACTCGGTCCGCCTGTTCGGGCCGGACGATTCGGCCGGCATCGTCAGCTTCGCGGTCGAGGGGGTGCACGCGCACGACGTCGGCACCATATTGGACGAGAGCCGCGTCGCGATCCGCGCCGGCCATCATTGCGCCCAGCCCTTGATGGCCCGGCTCGGCGTCGATGCGACGGCACGGGCGAGCTTCGGCGTCTATAACGGCCCGCACGACGTCGCGGCATTGGTCGAGGGTATCGAGCGGGTGAGAAGGATTTTCGGGTGAACGAGGAACGCAGGATCGAGGTCGAGCAAGTCGACGGGGTCGCCCCGCCGCCGCGCGCCCGCGTCTCCGACGCGGCGGAGAGCTTCGGGCGCAAGCGCGACTATCTCGAAGGCTTCCTCAAGGCCAAGGCGCCGGCCGAGGCCGGCCCCGAAGCGCCCGGCGGCGACCTCTACGAAGCCGTGGTCGAGGCGCTGAAGGACATTTACGACCCCGAAATCCCGGTCAACATCTACGACCTCGGCCTGATCTACGACGTCGCGATCACGCCGGAGCGCCACGCCCACGTCAAGATGACGCTGACCACGCCGCATTGCCCGGTGGCCGAATCGATGCCGGCCGAGGTGGAGCTGCGCGTCGGCTCCGTCCCCGGCATCGGCGACGCCGAGGTCGAATTGGTCTGGGATCCGCCCTGGGACCCGCAGAAAATGTCCGACGAAGCCAAGCTCGAGCTGGGAATGCTGTGATGAACGCCGAGACCAAGACGATTCGCGCCCGCCCCGCCGCGGTGATCCTCACGCCCGCCGCCGAGGCGCGCGTCGCCGCCTTGATGGCGCGGGCCCCGGAAGGGACGCTCGGCCTCAAGCTCTCCACGCCCCGGCGCGGCTGCTCGGGCCTCGCTTATTCGGTCGATTATGTGAGCGAAGCCCAGCCGTTCGACGAGCGGATCGAGACGGCGGCGGGCCCCTTCTTCATCGACGCGGCCTCGGTCCTCTATCTGATCGGCTCGACGATGGACTGGCAGGAGGACGATTTCGCCGCCGGCTTCGTCTTCGCCAACCCCAACGCCAAGGGCGCCTGCGGCTGCGGAGAGAGCTTCACCGTCTGAGGGGGCGGGCGTGATGGTTAGCGCACCGTTAAGCTTTATCGGCTATCCTGCCCTTCTTCCCCGAGGGAGGGTGCGATGAGAGGCGATCCGGATTTCCTGCGCCAGGTCCAGGGCTACGGCCTGATGACCGCCGAGGTGGCCTATTACATGCCCGACCACCCGGACCTCATCCAGCTCTTCGTCTTCCAGAAATACGACCTCGCGCCGCGCTTCCCCGCGCTGCACCTTTTCCTCGACCATTGGCGGGTCAATATCGAGGCGGCGATCCATTCGGTGCGTGTCGCCCATCAGCATCTCATCCGCCCCGCCGAATGGCGCGCGGTCGACGGCGTGATCACGATCAACTGAGGATCGGGGACAGTCACTTTCATCTGGTCGGGGACAGTCACTTTCACGCGTCAGCATCTGGCGATAGGCTCAGCGGCGTGAAAGTGACTGTCCCCTTCGCCGCCGCCTGCGTCTCCCTGTCCGCCGCCGCCCTCGCCAACGACACCGTCGCGGAAACCGCCGCGGGCGGGCTCGTCCTCACCCGCACCGACGCCGTCGAGATGGTCTCCGAAGACCTGTTCGTCTCCGCCGCGAAGGTGCGCGTCGCCTACGTCTTCCGCAACCGCACGCCCAAGGACGTGACCGTCACCGTCGCCTTTCCGATGCCCGATCGCGACCTGCTCGACGAGAGCGAGCAGGACACCGCAATCCCCGCCGGCTTCCATACCCTCGTCGAGGGGAGGCCGGTGGCGATGCGGGTCGAGACCAAGGCGCTGCTCAACGGCCGTGACGTGACGGCGCTGCTCTCCGCCATCCAGGCCAAGGTCAGCGGCGACGGCATCGGCGCGGCGCTCGACCGCCTGCCCAAGGCCGACCGCGAACGCCTGCTGCGGCTCGGCCTCGCCCGGACCGACGAATATGACGCCGGCCACGGCATGGAGACGCATCTCGTCCCGGCCTGGACGGTGCGCGAAACCTGGTATTGGCGGCAGGTCTTCCCCGCCGGCCGCGACGTGCATGTCGAGCACAGCTACACGCCGGGCACCGGCGGCAGCGTCGGCACCATGCTGGCGAGCCGGCAGAGCCGCGCCGAGCCGGAAGGGCGGCGGATGATCGCCGATTATTGCGTCGACGCCGCGTTCCTCGCCGCGCTCGACCGCCGCGCCGCCGCGACCGGCGCGGATTTCCCGGTCATTCCCGAGCAGAGGATCGGTTACGTGCTGACCACCGGCGCCAATTGGGCCGCGCCGATCGGTCGTTTCCGTCTCGTCGTCGACAAGGGCGCGGCCGACAATCTCGTCAGCTTCTGCGGCGACGGCATCCGCAAGATCTCGCCGACGCGGTTCGAGATGGTGAAGACGAACTGGCGGCCGACCCGCGACCTTGAGGTGCTGATCGTCGAGCCCGCGGCTAAGGAATGATCAAAATCCCAAAGTGAAGCGGATCGCCGCGCCCAGATCCCGGTCGATCGCCGCGACGTTGCCGGGCTGCCGCCGCGCGAAGGCGTTGGCGCTGAGCTCGCCGCCGAGCAAAGGCACGGCATAGGCCGCCTCGACGTCGATCTCGCGGCCGGTAGGCGCGAGGTTGAACAGCCGGCTCTCATAGCCCGCTTGCAGCGTCGCATAATCGTAGGAGACCGGAACCCTGAGGTCGATCCCGCCCGATCGGACGCGGAGCGGCTGCATCACGCGCAGCGCCAGCCGGTCGCCCGCCATGAACGCGCCATGCCGGGCGACGTCCAGGTTCCAGGCGTCGGTCGAGAGCCGGCCGCCGGTGGTCAGTCCAACGCCGCCGGTCGCGGAGGTCCAGCCGCGGCGGTAGCTCGCCGCCAGGTCCCACCCCCGGCCGAGCTGGAGCGACGCGGCCGCGTCGGCGAACCAGCTCGTCGCGCCGGCGGCGCCCAGCATGGCGGTGAAGCGGGCGCCGAGCAGCGTGTCCTGCTCGGCAAGGCGGCTCGCCCCGAGCGTGACCGTGGCCGGGCCCAAGCGGCGGTCGAAGGCGAGGGCGGCGATCGAATAGCCGGGCTGGACGAGCGTGCGGCCGAGCGTCCCCTGCCAGACCTTGCCGCGCTCGGCGGTGAGCGTGACGCCGACACCGCGAACCTGCTGGCGAACGCCGAGGCTGCCGGCCGAATCGCCCTGGAAGCCCATCCGGCCGAGCGGGTCGCGCGCGACCAGGAAGGCGTTCTGCGATTGCGCCGCGAGGCGCTGCTGCAAGGTCCGCCCGGTCTCCGAAAGGCCGAGCGCGACGGCCGTCCTCCGGCCGAGCCGGCTGACCGCGAGGCCCGAGACGAAGCGGGCCCGGCTCGCTTCCTCGCGACTAAGCCCCAGTTCGGCAAGGCCGACCCGCGGCGCGCCGAAGACGTTGCGGGCCATGGTGATCGAGACGGCGACGTTGCGCGCCCCGGCGGTGGCGGTGTGCAGGCCGGGCTGGAGGGCGGCGGCGAGCGGCTGCTCCCGCGCCGCCTGGGCGAGCGCGTCCGCCATGTCCATGACGTAGGCGCGCGAATAGCCGTCGAGGATCACCATGCCGGCGATGCGCGGCCTGGCGTCGCCGGTCGCGGGCGAGCCGGTGCCCGCGGTGGAGGCGACCGCGACCTGGCTCCCCGGCAGCGACAGCGTGCCCTGCGGGGCGAAGGCGCGGCCGATGTTGAGCACGCCGCGGCCGTAGATCGGATCGATTCCCGCCGCCCCGGCGTCGTCGGCCGAGGTGAACAATATGTCCATGATCTGCTTGCCGGTGAGGTTCGGGAAGGCGCTGGCGAGCAGCGCCACGGCGCCGCTGATCACCGGCGCCGAGAAGGAGGGACCCGACCACAGGAACAGCGCTCCGGTCTGGTCGGGGGCGGTCACCCGCGAGCCGATCGCGGCGAGATAGACGCTCTGGCTGGTGCCGGCGCGGTTGGAGAAGGTGGTGATATTGTGGTTGGCGTCCACCGCACCGGCGATGATGAC
>JBJMTY010000018.1:0-4944 GCA_045811445.1 Allosphingosinicella sp.
CATGATCCTGATGCCGGCAGCGGCTTTGCTGCTCCTGCAAGGGGCGGGACCGCCGCCTCCTCCGCCCGCGCCGGTCGCGGCGCCGCGGCTGGTCGTCGCGACCCCGGCGGCCCCGGCAGGTCATCCGGGCGCCGTCGTCCTGCCCAAGCAGACCCTGGTCCGCCTGATGGTGATGAACGAGGTCAACAGCCGCGAGGCCAAACCCGGCACCCGCTTCCCGCTGCGGGTCGACGAGAATGTCGTCGTCGGCGGCGCGGTGGTGATCCCGGTCGGCGCCAGGGCGTGGGGCGTGGTGACCGAGATCGCCCCGAACAAGGCGCTCGGCAAGCCGGGCAAGATCGGCGCCCGCTTGCTGTACGTCGAGGCCCCGGGCGGCGACAGGGTGGCGCTGGTCGGCGAGGAGCAGACCCGCGGCAATGCCGGCGGCGACAAGATGGCGATGGCCTCGGCCGCCTTCGGGCCGTTCGCGCTGCTGGTCAAAGGCAATATCGGCAAGCTGAAGGCCGGCTTCATCTTCGACGGCTATATCGCCGCCGACCGATTATTCGACCCGGCGGCCGGCGCGTTCCTGCCGCCCGAGCCGCCGCCGGCGCCGGCACCGGCACCGGCCACGCAATGATCGCCCCGGCCGGCTTGCTGCTCGCGCTCGCCGCCGCCCAGGCGGCCCAGGCCGCGCCCGCTCCCGCGCCCGCTTCCGAGCCCGTGCCGCCGATTCAGGCGCCGATCCAGGCGCCGCCCGTGACGGGGCCGGTGCTCAAGGCGGGGACGCCCGTCTTCACCCGCACGCTCGACGCGCTGAGCTCGCGCACGGCCCGGCAAGGCGACCGCTTCCGCATCATCGTGCTGCGCGACGTGCTCGTCGACGGGCTCGTCGTCATCCCGGCCGGCGCCACGGGCTACGGCGAAGTGCACCGCGTGATCGAGAAGGGGATGATGGGCAAATCGGGCCGGCTCGAGATCGTGCCCTTGTTCGTCGAGATCGGCGGCGCCCGCATCGCCCTCGACGGCGCGTCGCGCGACAAGGGTGATTCGAACCTCGCGCCGGTGCTGCTCGCCTGGCCGCTCGCCGGACCGGCCATGGCCTTCGTCAGCGGCACCCACGCAATCGTCCCGGCCGGCACCGACCTCGAAGCCCGCGTCCACACCGATCTGCCGCTCCGCCCGGCGGACTGAACGGCCGGATCAGCGCACCTTCACGATTGCGGCGATGCCGACATGGTCGGAGCAATTCTTGCGGAAGGCGGGATAGGAAGCCGGCGTCAGGACGCCGCTCACTATCGTCAAGCTCGTGCCGCACGCCGCCTGCGCGGGCAATGTAGCGAGCGTGACCTGAACCAGCGTATCGTCGTACACGAAATGGTCGTAGCGGCTCGCCAGAACGCCCTGGGCGTTGAGGCTGGTCTTCACGTTCGGGGTGAAGGCGAGGTGGGCGAAACCCGCGTTCGCGGCCAGCTGCTGGATGGAAGCGTCGCCGGCATCCATGTTCCAGTCGCCGACGATCACGGTGGCCCGGGCGGTCGCGGGGCACCCGGCGGGGATGGCGGCCGTCAGCTTCCTGACGATGTTTCCGAGCTCCGCAATCTCCGCGCGGCGGCCGGCGGGCCCACCCTTGCCGAAGGTGGCGTGATAGTCGAGGAACCAGACCAGCTTGGCGCTGCCGCCGCTATTGTCGCTGATCAGGGTCGCTTCCGGGGGCCGCTGGACGACCGCACCGGTGCTGACCAGCCCGGCCGTATCGGCATGGCACAGAATCGCGGCATGGCCGCCGGCATCGTTGAGGAACAGGTCGCCATAACGCTCGACGTACGAGCTGTTGCCCTTCAGGGCGCTGAAGCGCGCAACGCCCCCCGGCGGGGCGACATCCGGCTCCGTCGACTGGACCATGACTTCCTGGAGGAAGGTCACTTGCGGCACGGCATTGCCCGGCCAGTGCCCGAGTCCGCGGATGAAGACGTTCTTGTCGGCGATGTAGGTGGCCGAGCCGTGGCTGCCCTGGCCGAGATGCAGCGCATTCTGCGAGACGACGAGGAAGTCGGCCGAGGCCGGGCTGGGCAGCAGGATGGCGATGGCGAAGAGCGACGCGCCGAACATCGGACGGCTGAAGCGAGGCAAGTTTTTCATGGTCACGTCCCCCCGGAGTGAAGGGGGACAGGAGGCGCGCCGACGCGCCGCCGCTCAATTTGAACCCGGTCCGATTGGGACCGAACGGACGCTTCCGCTGGCTATTATCGCATCGGAAATGGAGGGAATAAGCGAAGGCGGCGCCCGCGCCGGTCGTTCCCGATGCTATTCCGCGCCTTCCGGCGCTTCACCCCTCCAGCTTCGACAAGGCGAAGGCGGTGAGGAAGCCGGCGACGGCGATCAGGCCGGCATAATCGTGGGTGCCCTGGAAGGCTTCGGGGACCATCGTGTCGACGATCATGGCGAGGATCGCGCCGGCGGCGATCGCCTGGACGGCGGCGACGGCGGCCGGATCGACCCCGGCGAACAGCATGTAGCCGGCGAGCGAGCTGAGGCCGGCGATCGCCGCGATGCCCGTCCACAGGCTGAACACGAAGGCCGCGCCGCGCCCTTCATGCTTCATGCCGACCGCGCTCGACAGGCCCTCCGGCAGGTTCGAGAGGAACACGGCGATCACCGCGACCAGGCCGATCGCGCCGCCGCGCAGCAGGCTGACGCCGATCACGATCGATTCGGGAATGCCGTCGAGCAGCGCGCCCAGCGCGAGGGCGGAGCCATTCGTCTCCTCCTGCGACTTGTCCTTCTGGCGCAGCGCCTTGTCCGAGCGCTTGCGGTGCCGGGCGCCGCGGCGGGCGAGGAGGACGTTCAGAAACGTGTAGAGCGCGGCGCCGCCGAGGAAGCCGCCGGCGACCGGCGCGAAGCCGCCGTGCCGCCAGGCCTCGTCCATCAGCTCGAACGACAGAGCCGAGATCAGCACGCCGGCGCCGAACGCCATGATCGCCGCGACGACCCGCGTCGACATCGGCACGAACCAGCCGAGCATCGCCCCGATCAGCAGCGCCGAGCCGCTGAGCAGCCCCCACAACCCCGCCTGGATCGCCATCGGCATCGGTCAGCTCCCCTTCGGTGCGGCGGCGCGGCGCAGCCGGTCGTTGATCGCGGCGCCGATGCCGGCGGCCGGCACCGGCGCCACCGCGATGCGGGGCCTCGGCTGCTCGTCGGCGCGGTGGAGCGCGCCGAACAGCCGGGCGGCCGCTTCCTCGAGGTCGCCCGCCGCGCTCAAAGTATCGTCGCCCGCGACCGGGCCGAAGCCGATCAGCCATTCGCCGGGCTCCGCTTGGGCGGCGTCGAGGCGGAGCGGCTTGCCCGGCGAATAATGGCTGGCGAGCATGCCGGGCGCGTCGACGGCGGCGCCGCCGGCGTCGGCGGCCGGCGCCGCGACCGCGACAGGGCCGGGACGGAGCAAAGTGACGGCTTCGCCCTCGACCTTGACGATGGTCGATTCGAGCCCGCGCGCCGTCGCGCCGCCGTCGAGGACCAAGGGGATGCGGCCGCCGAGCGACTTGAGGACATGCGCGGCGGTGGTCGGGCTGATGCCGCCGCTGGCATTGGCGGACGGGGCGGCGAGCGGGCGGCCGGCGGCGGCGAGCAGATCGCGCATCGCCGGATGGGCCGGGCAGCGCAAGGCGATGGTGGCGAGGCCGGCGGTGACGGCGGGCGCGACGGCGGCGCCGGGGCGCAGCGGCACGACCAGGGTCAGCGGGCCCGGCCAATGGGCGGCGGCGAGGCGGCGGGCGGTGTCGCCGAACAGGCCGAGCCGCTCGGCCGCGGCGAGATCGAGGACGTGGACGATGAGCGGATTGAACGACGGCCGGCCCTTGGCCTCGAAGATGCGCGCGACGGCCGCCGGGTCCGAGGCATCGGCGGCGAGGCCGTAGACGGTCTCGGTCGGCACCGCGACCGGCTGGCCGGCGCGGATCAGCCGCGCCGCCTCGGCGATCCCGTCGGGACCGTGGGGCATCGTCCGCGTCGGGTTTTGCGGCGCCATGGCGGCGGCGCTATAGCCGGCGGCGAGCCGAGGCAAGTTCAGGGGAAGAGATGACCTACGCCGCGCCCGTCGAGGAGCAGAAGTTCGTGCTGCGCCACATCGCCGGAATCGGCGAGCTGGCCGGCCGCGGGCCGTTCGCCGAGGCGGGCGACGACCTCGTCGACGCGATCGTCGAGGGCGCCGGGGCGTTCGCGGCGGGCGAGTTCGCGCCGCTCGCCCGGATCGGCGACGAGATGGGGGCGAAATGGTCGCCGGACGGCGTCACCCTGCCCGAAGGTTTCAAGGCCGCCTACCGCGCCTATGTCGACGGCGGCTGGGGGACGCTGGCCGGGCCGGTGGAGCAAGGCGGGCAGGGCCTGCCGCTCAGCCTCGCGACGGTGGCGATGGAGGATCTCGGCTCGGCCAATATGGGCTTCTCGCTGATCATGATGCTGACCCCGGCGGCGGTCGAGGCGCTGCGCCACCACGGCACGCCCGAGCAGCAGGCGGCCTGGCTGCCGAAGCTGGTGACGGGCGAATGGTCGGGCACGATGAACCTCACCGAGCCGCAGGCCGGCTCCGACGTCGGCGCGCTCAAGACCCGCGCCGAGCCGGCCGGCGACGGCAGCTGGCGGATCGCCGGCACCAAGATCTTCATCACGTTCGGCGACCACGATCTGGCCGACAACATCGTCCACCTGGTTTTGGCGCGGACGCCCGGCGCGCCGCCGGGGACAAGGGGCATCTCGCTGTTCCTGGTGCCCAAGATGCTGCCCGACGGGCGCCGCAACGACGTCCGCTGCATGTCGATCGAGCACAAGCTCGGCATCCACGCCTCGCCGACCTGCGTCATGTCCTACGGCGACGAAGGCGGCGCGACCGGCTGGCTGATCGGCGCGGAGAATGGCGGGATGCGCGCGATGTTCACGATGATGAACAATGCCCGGCTCAACGTC